>CADBML010000151.1 GCA_902795825.1 uncultured Bacteroidales bacterium | reverse complement strand
CCAAGAAAAAAACTCGGATTCTTAACACCAAAAGAAGTGTTTTTTAAAAATCTTTCATAATTTTGCACTTGCCAGTTGAATCTGCATGAAACACCATTCTGAAACACCATTTGCTTTTTTAGAACAAATTTTTGGTTAAGTCGGGAGAATTTTATAACTTTGCACTCCGAATTGTGTAAAATCAAAAAAATAAATATACATTGCAATGAAAAGAACATTCCAACCCTCCAACCGCAAACGCGTGAACAAGCACGGTTTCCGTGAGAGAATGTCGACCGCCAACGGCCGCAAGGTTCTTGCCCGCCGTCGCGCCAAAGGTCGCATGCGTTTGACCGTTTCTGACTCAATCGCTAGCAAATAAGAGTCAGCAAACCGACAGAAAAGCAGGGAATTGCCCGAACGGGTGGTTCCCTGCTGCTTTTTCTGGTTGCCGCAACGTTAAAAAGGCCAACAGGGTTAACAGCCGCAGTAGAGTGGATGGGGCTCTGACATTAATTTCCATACTTGGAGGTAAAAGCGTCGGAGACGCAAAAAGCATCGGAGATGCTTGATGTAGTTAACACCATGCAAGCAACCTCGGAGAGGTGCGCCGCTTGGTGATAGACGGAAAGGACAAAATGAGCCTCGGAGAGGGTCAATTAGGGCATCAAACAGATGGCAATTCATCACCGGCTATCATCGCGGCTACGGCTACATGCTTCTTCTGAGACTGTTGACCCTCTCCGAGGCTCATTTTCTTTAGTTTATCCCACCTCATGCGGCGAGGGTCTCCGACCCTCTTGCATGAGGTTTACCACATATAGCCTCTCCGAGGCTGGTGACGTCTCCGACGTTGACTACGTGCGATTTCTTACACCGAACTCTCGTTAATTTGTGTTTATATCCTCGATGTCTGTTAACCTTGTTAAGGGGTTAACAAGGTTAACAGCCGCGGCGGTGTTTTTGTGTGTTTCGACACGACCGTCCACGTAGTCGGAGGCTCTGCCTCCGACGTATCCGCATACGATGATTCACCAAAGCCTTTTCTCCGCTTGACCCCGCTTGGGGGGCATTTTCGCAAGCTTGACGCTCCGTTTCTCTCCTGACCGGCAGGAGCAAAAGCCTCCCGAACTGGCGTTACTTACGGCGAGAACGGAGCTTTGCGGCAAGCGACTTGAAACGGCGGGCTTCGTCGGGCTGCCCCATTTCGTCGTAAAGCGACGCTATCCGCTCGCAAAGAGCCACATTCTCCTTGTTGATGCTGAATGCCTTAAGGAATAACAGCAATGCCTCTTCAGAGTCCTTCTCCTTCCGATAGGCCATCTCCGCGAGAGCCACTATTGCCTCCCAACTCGAGGGACACCGGCGGATAAACGCCTGCAATTCAGCTTTAGCCTTTTTGTATTCGCCGATTTTAGCCAACGCCTTGGCTTTCGCCACCACAGCCGGCGCGAAATCGGTCACCAACGAAAGCGCTTTTTCATAGTTTGCGAATGCCGGTGTCATCTCGCCATCTTCAGCGCAGTAATTGCCCATCGTCACATACTCCTCGGCAAGAAGAACCATCTTCGACCGTTGAGCCGACAATTCGCCTTTGAGCGACTCGACGACACCACGCAGACGGGTCAGCGAAGCCACTTTCACCTTCAGCAGGCGGCGCACAGCCGGTTTGTCGAAATCGTTGCGGAGCGCCGAAGCCTCGCTCAGGCAGTCGATTGCGCGGTCCACATCGCCCGCGTTGAAAGCCTCGGCGGCGCTGGAATAAAGTGCGTCGGCTCTCGCATCGTCGAGCGCGGAGTCGATTAGTTCGCTGCTATTGAATTGCGACGCAAATTCCACGATGGCGGGATTGACGAAGAAATCTGACTGACGGAACATGGCAGTGAGACGTATGCCCGCAAGCGATGAACAACGCGACAACGCCACATACGACTGTCCTCCAGAGAAAGCCCCCTGCCCTATGTCAATCACCACATTGTTGAATGTCAGCCCCTGACTTTTGTGGATTGTCAACGCCCATGCCAGGCGCAAAGGGAACTGGACGAATGTTCCGAGCACCTTTTCAGTGACTGTGTTCTCTTTCTCATCAAACTCGTATTTCACATTCGACCACACCTCCTGCTCAAGAGTGTGGGTCTCGCCATTTTCGGTTCTGACCGACACCGATTCGGGGTCGGTGCGCACCACCACGCCGATTGTACCGTTCACCCACCGTCGCTCGTAGTCGTTGCGAAGAAACACCACTTGCGCGCCCTCTTTGAGCGTCAAGTCGATATTTGTGGGGAAAGAGTTCTCGGGGAAATCGCCTTTGACGCTTCCGATATAAGTCACTTCTTTCGACGGGAGGGCGTTGAGATGCGACTCATTGATGGCATCGACCATATCGCGGCGCGGCGCGAGAGTCATCGCTATCTTGTCGCTCTCCGAAGCGTCGGCCGAAGAGAGGTCGTAACGCGAATTGATCACCGCAATGTCGCCCTGCTCGGCACGCCCCATCCGCAATCGGTCAAGAATGGCGATAAAACTGCTGTCGGACTGGCGATACACCTTCCTCAACTCTATCGGGACGATTGAGAAATCGTCGAACACTCGCGCCGAGAAAAAGAACGGCCGCTTATACACACGCGACAACACATCACGCATATCCGACGTGACCACAGGCTCAAGCTGAAAAACGTCGCCCACAAACAGCATCTGCTTGCCGCCGAAAGGCTCACGCATATTGCCCGAATATACGCGCAGAATCTTGTCGATGAAATCGAGCACATCGGCTCGAACCATCGAAATCTCGTCGATGATGATAAGATCGAGGTTTTCGAGGAGCTTTTTGTGCGATTTGGGATATTTCATCCGCTTCTTCAGACGCGACAGGGCAAACTCCGGGTCGTCGGGAAGAATTGGCTTGAACGGAATGCGGAAAAAGGAGTGGAGAGTCATTCCTCCCACATTCACCGCCGCGATGCCAGTGGGGGCAAGCACCACATGACGTTTGCGGGTGTGGCGGCATATATAGCGAAGAAATGTGGATTTGCCAGTACCGGCTCGGCCGGTCATAAAGACCGACCGGTGGGTACTACGAATAAGCCGGAGCACGTTTTGGAACTCCGGATTATTCAAATCTATATTTTCTTTATCGGCAGCCAATTTGGGATCTAAAATGAGAAAAATCTACTTAGCGGCAGCCTTCAGGATTGCACCGGCCGAGTGGGCGGTAAGTTGCGGAGCCTGCTGGCATTGGAGAGTAGCCACACCCGACGAGAACGTTCCGGCGTTATTGACGAACATTTCGTATTCAAGCAGATAAGTGCCCTTCGGCATGTGAGTGACATAGATGTTGGTGGCGGAATCGCGATTCTCGCGGTAGAAGCAGATGCCTTCGGAATAAATCGGTCGCGGAAGCTGTTCGACTGGTTCGAAGCAGGCTGCGCGGTCGTCGATAATTGCCACATAGTCCATGTCGCGGTTGTTGCGGATGCGGAGATGGATTTTCACGCGGTCGCCCACTTTGATGTCGGTGGTTTCAATCCATTTTTTGCCCTTTTCGGTCGATTGCTCCACGAAGAAGCGCTTTTCGACCTCTACGGCATCGCTGGCCACGGCTTTAATTTCGCTCATTTCGCCACGATATTGGCAAATTACCGAACCCCACGACGGATGGTTGGCATGGCGTTCGATGGCGAGTTGATTGGTAACGCCCGGAATAATCATGTCGTTGATGTTGCGGCGGAAGTAACCGGTGCCAGCCTCGGTGTGGTCGGGAAGGATTTCGCCCTTGCCCACCTTGATTGAGTAGGTGGCGGTGGAAGGTTTGAGCCAGTTGCGTCCGCTGGTGAGGATCGAAGCCACAACGTCGGCTGTTGTGGCGGAGGTGCCCCAATCCTTGGCTTCGCGCTGGAGCACGAGCCATTGACGGATTTGGTCGATTTCCTTGCAGTTGGGTTCGATTGCGTGGAAAGCGTCGAGGGCGATGGATGCCGACGAAATCTTGGCTATTGACCATCCGGTGTATTTGTCGTCGGAGGGCCACCACATTCCGTATTGGGAATTGCTTACTGCATATTCACGCAACGAATTAAGGACTTCGCGTGCCGTCGAAGAATGGCCGTTGTTGTTGAGGATAATTGCGTCGATCGATTTTCCGGCGACATCGTCCTTGCGCCATTTCGACGCAATCCAACTGATAGTGACGTTATACACTTTATGGTTGGCCGAAGGCAGTTTGACAAGGTCCTTATAGTAGTCGCGCGTCAACACGTAGTTAGGATAGACGCTCTTCGGATAGAGTTTGAAGTCCTTAGCCACGTCGGCATCGACGAAGACAATCGCGTTCTTAATCATGTCGGTCAGCTTGGCGTTGTTAGGCAGATAGCCGAGTTGGCGCAGACGGCCGAAGAGCGCGAGGGCGTTGAGCGTCGACCAATACGACGACTCGTCGCATTCGTCAATCCAGGCCCATCCGCCGCCGTGACGTTGGAGTTTGGAGAGACGTTCGATGCCGTAGCTATATGCGGCATCGATTTCCTTGCGGTCGAGGAGGAGGCAGAGGCGCTGCATACGCTCGGTTTGGCTGCGGGCGTCCATCACCCACGGCGTTGCGTTGAGAAGCACAATCTTCAAGTCTTGGTTCTTCTCAAGCATCGAAGTAAGCGTGGAGTCGGTCTGTTCACTTTCCTTCCATTGTTGGATAACGGTGGCGATGTTGGGGTTTTCGCGGAGAATACCGTCGGCAATGGCGGCGGAGAAGATTGAAGCGGCGGCCGACGAAGCCGTGCGGTCAACTTCCTTGCGGATGCCCGGAAGCGCCGTCACACAGTACCAAGCGGGATTTTCGCAGAACTGCATCGTCACACGCGCGTCGGCAGGCATCTTCGGCAATTCTTTCTTATAGTAAGTCGAATCGGGGGCGAGATAGAATGTGGTGCTTTCAATCACAGGCGTTACCGATGAGAGAATCGGCAGGAGCGACTGTTCTCCGTCGGCATAGCCTGCAATCGACGATTTGGCTCTATAGCCGAGCGTCGTGGCGTCGAAGGGGGCTTCGACTTCAAGGGCTGCGATTGCCGAGCTGTTGGCTGCCACATTGTCGGTTTGACGGTGAGTCTTAATCACTTTGCCGGTCATCGGGTCGAACACTTCGATTGTGGTGGTGATTGCCTGAGCCTCTTCGCTGTTGTTCATGACAGTGGCGAGGATTTGTGCGCGGTCGCCCTGACGGAGGAAGCGCGGCGGATTCGGTTTCACCATAATCGGCTTGTTGGCAACGATTTCGCGGGAGATTTTCGAAGTCTTCAATTCGGGAGTAAAAGCGAGAGCGTGGAGAAGCCAGGTGGTATTTTGGTTAGGCGCGGTGAACGAGAAGGAGAGATTTCCTTCAGCGTCGGTGTTGAGCATCGGGCAGAAGAACGCCAGCGGAGTTTCGGCATCGCGGTATTCGAAGTTATCTTCGGCCGGTGCTTCGCCACCTTCATCCTTAGCGGCCTGATTTCCATAAGCGACAACCGACTCCTCTTCTTCAGGAGCCATATCTTCATCCACAGCCATTACCGCTTCATCTCTATCAACGAGGATGGCGCTGCCTGTCGGAGCCGCGGCTGCCGATTTCATCAGCATACGGCCTCTGCCATCACCAAGCATCTCATAAGAATAACTATCGTAGAACGAATCCTCGCCGAATAGATTTAGTTCGGGTTCGCCGAACGTCGGAATACCATTCTTAATAAACGACGGAATATCGAGAGCTGACTCGGAGATGCGGCCAAACGAGGAGAATGTTTGGTCGGTGTGGAAAGTTGACCAATAGGGAGAGGAAATTGAAATCGAGTGGGATTGTAGCTGCTCAAGAGCCTTGGTGTACATATCGAGAATGATGCCCGCCGACTTGCCTTTGCCTGTTTTATCCTTGACTGTGAATTTCCATGTTTCTTCCGCTCCGGGAGTGATTTTGTCGCGGAACGATTCGGCATCGATGGTGATCGAGTCGTCGTAATAGTCGGCGGTGGTGACAGTCGTCGAACCGCTGTCCGACTTGTAATTGCCCACTGTAATCATCTTCACCGTCAGGCGGTTCTTCGCCGTAGGCACTTTCACGTCGTAGGTGTGGAAACCAGGACCAACCTCCAAGAGTTCGCGGTTCACTACGGCTTTATCGTCGTAAGTAACCAAATAAATGAAGGTCTTGTCGAGCGATGTGGCGTAAACCACCGAAGCTTTGCGGTCGGCATCGGCCGTCAGGCTCGAATTTTCCATCCAAATCAATTCTTCGTTGGGAGCCTTCGCGTCGGTCAGCCGGTACAGCAAGAGGCTTTTGCTCGTTTTGGGAGCGTCGGCCAAATCGGGAGCTGCGAACTCGATTGTGTAGTTGCCCGACTCCAACTTGGTGAGGTCGATGGTGGTTTCGCCGGAAGCGAACTCGCCGGAAGCGACAACTGCTTTATCATCTCCGGATTTCCTTACCGAATAAGTGATGCGGGCTGGAATCTCTTTCTCGCCGTTTTCCTTGACTAGCGCTTTTACCTTCACAGGCGCATCGTTACGGATATTCGTCTGCATCGAAACGGAGAGCGAATAAGCATTGCCCTGCATGAATGTCGCGAAGGTCTGATGGCTTTCGCCGGCAGAGGAGGTGACGGTAATCATTGCACGGAAGAAACCTTTGGGAATGGGCGCCTGTTCAAGCATTTCGGCGGGATATTCGAGAGTAAAGCGTCCGTCGGCATCGGTTTTAACCTTCGTGGACTGGAAATCGACATACTTGCGGCTATACCAACTCCAACGCGAACCGACAGCGAGGTTTGCCGTCACGTCGGCGTCGGCCACGGGGAATCCCGAATAGGTCACCGCCCTACCCTTCACTGTGACAGAACCTTTCGACGGGGTGTCCATCAGCGGACGGTCGGTCTCGACGATGAAGGTCGGGAGTTTATAATCGCTCACCGTGAAGTAAGCCGAGCCGCTTTCTTCTACCATGATTTCGTATCGTCCTGTAAGGCCGTCGGAGGGCAGCAAGAAGGCTCCTTGAGCGCGACCCCACTCATCAGTTTTCAGTTGGGTTTTCCCACGTTCCTGATAATTTGCGTCGAGAAGAACCACTTCAAATTCCTTGTTGGCGACCAACTCCACATTATGGTCTATTCTTCGCTGAGCGACAACGGAGAACTGCACCGAGTCGCCGAGATGATAGATTGACAGGTCGGTATTGACATCGTATATTAGACGTTCGCGGCTCGCCGCCTCGTGCGACTTCGACGACATATCGCTCGAATAAGCATATTTGTCGTTGCCAAGGACGGGGAAGATATGATAGGACCTATCAGGCGACTTTTCGAAGGAGAAACGTCCGTTTTTGTCGGAAACGGTTTCACCCTCCAGTTTATAGACGCGGGCGTTGGAATCGTAATCGTAATATTTTTGCCTCAAAGTTGCGTTAACGACAGGCGCACCTGTCAAAGGATTGACGACGAATCCCAAGAACGACTTCGAGTCGTTCTCGTAGCCGAGGTGAAGCCCTGTACAGCGGATAATGTCAACCGACTGCTTTTCGAAGTCGATTTTCGGAGTGGATTTTGAGTGGGGAACAAGCGCGTAATAGCCCGGCTCGTCGATGCGGATCTTTTGTTCGACGTTTTTGCTGAACGGGGCTTTGCCCTCTTGGGTGAATTTCCATGTTTTCACCAGTTTGGGCTTCTTGTCGCCCTTCTCCTGTCGGTAATAACTCGATGAAATGCGGCTGAGGGAATGCTTCGATTCGGGGATGTCGAGGCGGTAGAGACTGATATAATACTCATTCAGATTGTTGACGCTGACGTTGACTTTTAGCGAATCACCAGGGACGACAATATCGCTGGAATAAACATAAAGCGACTGCGACAACCGGCGCTCGATTATGTTGAGGATTGCGTCGATGCGCCAATACGTCTTGTGCTTTTCCACGAAGTCACGGAGATAATCGACATCGTACTTTCCGGCAATTTCTGTCAGAATTTCAGTGGAATAGTCGCTGGCTTTGTATTTCTCGAAAAGTTCGACGAGGAGGTCGTCGTCGGTGACGACATCTTCAGAATCATTATCGTCGTCCGACGGGTCATAAACGTGGTCGTTGACGAAGTCGATTCGCTCCTTTTCGTCGATGAGAAACGCCGCCAAATTGTCTTTGTTGACTTCGTCGAGGTCCTGATAAATGCGGAGGATGCGCGCGGCTATCGGGTCGGTGTAGTTGAATTTCAACTGGGCATAAAGCGTCCACCGGCAGAGCCAGTTGGTGGAGAATACGGGAATGACTTCCGAAAGCGACTTGAGCATATCAATCGACTTGAACGCCACGAAATCGAAAAGCGACGGATAATAAGGAACCGACCTCTCGGTGATGTCGATTGCTCCCTTATATTCGGTGATGGGCACTTTAGCGAGCGCGTTCTTCGCCGCCAACGCAGCATCGATGTGGCTCAGGATTTTAGCGCGGAAATGCTGCTTGCCCCACTCTTCCACACGGTCGGGGATGGGCTCGTCGGGCAATTCGCGACGGTCGTATTTCCATCGGTCGGCTTTGTAGATGTCGTCGTAAACTTGCGCCGCCACAATGTCGAGGATTGCGCGGGTGGCAGTGTTCTTTTCGTCCTTGATGAGGTTTTCGACACGATTGGCGACCAAATTGACGCTGTCGGTGTCGATTTTCAGTTGGGCGAGAGTAAGTTGTACGGCGGCCTGAATCGT
>CADBML010000150.1 GCA_902795825.1 uncultured Bacteroidales bacterium | reverse complement strand
GGAAAAAACTCGGCGAATCCGAGAAGGAGCAGGAACGGGATTGAACAAACAAGCATCGCGTTGAAGCCGAAAGCCGAAGCCACATCACCATGCAAAAGCGAATGGATGGCGCGCTGCGAACCACATCCGGGGCAGTCGTAACCGGTCAGCGACTTAAAAACACATTTGGGGAAATAGTGCGAAACCGACGGGTCGTAGGCAGAATAGACCACGACACCTATCACGACGGCAATGACCGCCAACACTGTCACCACCAGCTTGCGTTTCAAATTACAAAAACTAACGGCCACATTACCAAACCGAAGGTGAACGAAAGGATACACATCCATTCGGCCACTTCCGACGCTTTCTGCGCACCCTTATAATTGCCGCTGTTGTAGCGTGACCGGGTGAGCACCGAGAAAACTATGCCCACGATGCCAAAGATAGAGCAGCATAGAATGGTGAATATAATCGACCACACCAGATGCGTCGGCGGACATTCGGGCACAGCAGACTGTTGTGGCTGTTGTGCGGCAGGCTGTTGCGGCTGCGGCTGTTGAGTGGGCGGTTGTGCGAAATGCGGAGGTTGTTGCGGCTGAACCCTGTACGCCGTGGCGGGATTGAATTTCGGAGGCATCGCCGGCACGGGGGGAATCACAACTTCCGGCTCCTTGCCAGTCGGCTTCTCAGCCTCGCCCTGCCCTGAAGCCTCTGCAACAGTGTCGGCCGCAGGCTCTTCCGTAACGTCGTCGGGAGAATCGGCAGCGGGTTCTTCCGCAACGTCAGCAGCATCGTCCAACGATAGTTCGTCCGCAGCGTCAGACGGTTTATCGGCTTGCTTGTCGTCAGTCGGTGTTTCGTCATCAATCTCGGCGGGGGCTTCAGCGGTCGGTTTTTCAACTTCAGCTACAGCCGGCTTTTCAGAGGGTGCGGAGGCATCGGAGGCGGCGACAGGGGCTTCGGAATCCGGCTCCTCCTCGTAAAGCGCCTTAAATTCATCGAAGGATGTGGCAGGACGCCATTCGTTTATGCCTTTGTGCCACACCAGCGACTCGGGGCTCAACGGAAGATTCATTACTTCGTCAACACCGTAAGGTCCTTTCGGTTTTTCTCCTATTCGTAAGATTACCCAATAATCCATAATTGTCAAAAGGATTTATAGAAGGCCCTAAATTAGAAAAATTTTGTTTCTTCGCCGATGATGTCGGAAAGCAGGTTGTTGGCGAGGCGGCTTGCGCCGATACGGAAAAGCTCATTGGTGAGCCATTCTTCGCCAAGCACTTCCTTGATGACGGTGTAGTACTTAACGGCATCTTCGGTGGTGCTGACACCTCCGGAAGCCTTGAATCCTACTTTCGTGCCGGTTTTTTCGTAATATTCCTTGATGCACTGAGCCATCACATAGGCGGCTTCGAGCGATGCGCCGGGATAGCCCTTCCCTGTTGACGTTTTGAGGAAGTCGGCGCCGGAATAGAGAGAGAGCACTGAAGCGTTGCGTATGTTCTCGGCAGTTTTCAAAGCGCCGGTTTCGAGGATTACTTTCATAAGCGAGTCGCGGCAGGCTTCCTTTTGCTCCTGAATCACGTCGCACACGGCTTCGTAATCTTCATCGAAATAGTCGCCCACGTTAAAGACGATGTCGATTTCGTCGGCGCCCGCATCGACGGCAAGCGATGTTTCGGCGATTTTCACTTCGGGGAACGACTGCGAAGACGGGAAAGCGCCGCTGACGGCGGCGACATCAACGTCGGCCACCTCAAGCACCGCACGCACCACCGGCACGAACACGGGATAAACGCAGATGGCGGCTACATTTTTAAGGTAGGGATATTCCTCGTCGAAGGCGTTAACGCGCTCCACGAAACGTGTCACTGACTGCTGTGAATCGGTGGCGTTAAGGGTGGTGAGGTCGATGGTGTTGAACAGGAATTTATAGACTTCCTTGTTGTTGTTCTCGTCAAAATGTTCGGCGAGGATTTTCTCCACAGCCGCGCCGACGGCTTCGTCGGAAATGGTGACTTTGCTCTCTTCAAGAGCGTGATGATACTTGTCTGACATGATTATAATTGGTTAAGAGTTATTTTAGGCTAATTTGGGGTTTTGTCCATGACGACTGGCGTCGCGGAGGGTTTTCTTTTCGATATTGCGGCGGAAAGCTTCGGTGAGGTCAACGCCTGTCTGGTTGGCTAAGGCCATCACCACCCACATCACGTCGGCCAACTCGTCGGCGAGGTCGATGGTTTCGCCCTCTTTCGCCGACTGCTCTCCGTAAATCCTCGACATGGCGCGAGCCACTTCGCCGACTTCTTCGGTAAGTATCGCCATATTGGTCAACGGCGAGAAATAGCGCCGGCCGATAGTGGTGATCCATCGGTCAACTTGCGCTTGCGCATCGCGTAGGGTGATATTCTCTTTCATTCGCGTAGATGTGAGTCTATTATTATTGTCACCGGTCCGTCGTTGACAAGGGACACCTGCATATCCGCGCCGAACACACCGCGGCCCACAGGCCGGCCCACCGCTTGCTCAGTCAGCAGACAATATTCCTCGTAGAGAGGAACTGCCACGTCGTGGCCGGCGGCTCGGATGTACGACGGACGATTGCCCTTGCGGGTGGAGGCCGTCAATGTGAACTGGCTCACCGCCAGCACTTCACCGCCCACGTCGGCCACCGAACGATTCATTATTCCGGCATCGTCGTCGAAGATTCGCAGCGCGGCGGTTTTTGCGGCAAGCCATTCGGCATCGGCGCGCGTGTCGCCGTTCTCGACGCCTACCAGCACGAGCAAACCCGCACCGATTTGCGCCACCTTTTCCCCGGCGATTGTCACCGACGCTTCCTGCACACGCTGAACCACAATCCTCATCTTTTTTGTCTTTTGTCTTATCGAATAGCAAAGATAACTATTTTTTTGAATGTCTGCAATTTTTGAGCCTGCGATTTGCCCTTTTATCGGAAAAAGGTCAATCCG
>CADBML010000149.1 GCA_902795825.1 uncultured Bacteroidales bacterium | reverse complement strand
TATTTCCACTAATTTTGTTCCTGTTTGGCGGCAAATGTTCTCGGCCTGGCTGCCGTCGAACTCCTTCTGTGAGAAGAAAACTTTAGCACCGTGTTCGCTACATTCTTCGATGACTTCTTTCATGTGCTGAACCGACGACTCTTTGCCTTCCGATCCGACGGCAATCTGTTTCAGTCCGTAGTCGCGGGCGAAATAACTCAATGAAGGATGCCACACGAGGAAAGCTTGTCCGCGGCAGGGGGCGAGGGTGGAGGCAAGCTCGGCGTCGAGGGCTTCGATTTCGGCTTTAAGTGCGGCGAAGTTTGTGCGGTAGAGTTCGGCGTTGTTAGGGTCGATTTCCACAAGCCCGTTGAGGATGTTTTCAGCAATGATTATTGCGTTTTTCGCCGACGACCAGATGTGTGGGTCGATTTCTTCGGCTTCATGTTCGCCGTCGTGGTCGTCATCGTCGCCGTCGTGGTGATGGTGGTGGGTGCCGCGAAGGAGTTCCACGCGGGCGGAGGTGTCGATAATCCGCAGATTGGGGTTATTGGCCTTGACTTTTTCGACTATTGACTGTTCGAAACCTGTGTTGCCGATTTGGAAATATGCCGCCGAACGCTCGATGCGCATAAGGTTTGCCATGGTCGGCTCAAACGTCTCAGGATTGGAGCCGGCGGGGAGAAGGCTTGCGCAGTCCACTTTGTCGCCGGCGATGCGGTCGAGAAGAAAGCGCTGCGGCTCGATGCTGACGGTGACGACAGGACGGTCGGACTTCTTATCGGAACAGCCTGCCACGACGACCGAGGCGACCATTAGCATTATGAGTGTGGCAAATCTGAAGAATGTTTTCATCGTGAGTTATTATCTGAACACAAAGTTACGGCTTTTTGAAGAAAATTGAGTAATTTTGGGGTCGAAAAAAGTGATATGAAAAAGTAATTCCCCGTTATGAAAAAGATAGTCCTTATTTTTATAGCCGCGTTGGCGGTTTTGCCCGCTTTGGCCGAAGTGGATTTCGACGAATATTTCGCCGACCGCACTTTGCGCATAGATTACGCCTTCTCAGGCACTCGCGACAGTCACGCGATCAGCGTAGATGGTCTGTCACGTTCCGAAGGCTGGTATGGTCGCCGCTCGAATCTCGATAGCCTTCTCCTTCAGGGAAACGGCCGCATTGAAATGCTCGACTCGCTGACGGGAAAAGCGATTTATCGCATGTCGTTTTCGTCATTGTTCAGCGAATGGCTCACTCAGGACGAGGCGATAAACACACCGCGCTCTTTCGAGAACACATTTCTCCTGCCATTGCCACGTCGCACGGCCATCGTCAACATCGAGTTGTCGAATACGCGCCGTGAGGTAACGGCGAAGGCATCGCACGTCGTCAATCCTTCCGACATTCTTATCGCCCACCGCTCCACCGACTATTCCATTCCGACGAAATACATCCACTATTCGGGCGACCCGACTGCGAAAATCGACGTTGCAATCCTCGCCGAAGGCTACACGAAAGAGGAAATGGACTCGTTCTATGTCCATGCCCGCACGGCCGTTGCGAGCATTTTGAGCCACGAGCCTTTCAAGACCTATGCCGACCGATTCAATTTCATCGCGGTGGCTTCGCCGTCGGCCGACAGCGGCGTGTCGGTGCCGCGCTTCGCCGATTGGAAGAAGACGGCGTTCTCGTCGCATTTCTCCACCTTCTATTCCAACCGCTATCTGACCACCCGCCACGTCAAATCAATCCACGACGTTCTGTCGGGCATTCCCTACGAACATATCATTATCTTGGCGAACACCGAAGAATACGGCGGCGGTGGCATCTACAACTCTTACACACTGACGACTGCCCGCAATCCGAAATTCTGGCCCGTTGTCACCCACGAATTCGGACATAGTTTTGGCGGTCTTGCCGACGAATATTACTACGACAACGATATCATGACCGACACTTATCCCCACGACGTTGAGCCGTGGGAACCGAATGTGACATCGCGCGTCGATTTCCGCGGAAAGTGGGAGACCCTCATCCCCGCCGACGCGCCCATCCCAACGCCTGCCGCTGAGGCTGAGATGTATGGGGCAGGGCTTGTAGAGGGCGCGGCCTATTCGTCGAAAGGACTTTATCGCTCCGCCGACCAGTGCCGGATGCGTAGCAACGGCGAAGTAGGTTTCTGTCCCGCCTGCCGTCTCGCCCTTGAGCGCATGATTCGCTTCTATT
>CADBML010000148.1 GCA_902795825.1 uncultured Bacteroidales bacterium | reverse complement strand
CGCTCTTATGTCTAAATTGATTGTGCGTTATGCATTGTGCATTATGAATTATGCATTAACCATTGTGCATTATGCATTGAAAATATGTTCTTCTGTTCTTTTGTCTTTTCCCACCCTCTCGCGGATTCCAATTCCTCATTCCTCATTGGGTCGAGTGCCGATGGCTTTGCCACCGCGGGCTGCCTTTCAGGCAACACCCGCTTCGGCATCTCCCCGAGCCACTTCGTGGGTTCCTCACTCCTAATTTCCAATTATGCATCATGCATTGGAAGTGTGTTCTTATGTCTTCCCCTGATGTGCCGCTTTTCCCATTTTCATGATTTTCTGCGGGCGAGGGCTTTGTGGAGCAGGCTTGTGAATTGGTAGTTTTTCAGTCCCCAACGAGGGGCAATTAGGAGCGAGTCGGGCGACTGGCTGACGAAGCGTTCGATGGCAATGTGCGACGGAACGATATCGACAATTCGGCAGCAGAGGTCGATATACTCATCGACGGAGAATTGACGGATAGGGTAGCGGTTTTCTTCAAAATCTTTTGCCAGTCGGGTGCCGCGGATTATTTGCAGTTGGTGAAGTTTGATGATGTCGATGGGCAGCGACGAAGCGCGGGCGATGGTTTGGAGAATCATGTCGTCAGTCTCGCCCGGCAATCCGAGGATAAGGTGCAGTCCGATGGGGATGCCTGCGCGGGCCGTGTGCGTGACGGCATCGACAGTGTCGCCCCAATGATGGCAGCGGTTTATGAGGTCGAGAGTGGCGTCGTGCGACGTTTCGGCACCGTATTCCACCATGACGAAATGCTTTTCAGCCAAAAGACGAAGGTAGGCGAGGAGCGTGTCGGGCATACAGTCGGGTCGAGTGCCGATAATTATTCCGTCAACGAGGGGGTGGGCGAGAGCCTCCTCATAGATGGCCCGCAGACGGTCAAACTCGCCGTGAGTGTTGGTGTAGGCTTGAAAGTAAGCAAGATATCGCATCTGGGGGTATTTGCGGCCGAAGAAGCGTATGCCTTCGTCGATCTGCTGCGTCACCGGCATTTCGGAAGAGCAAAACGAGGGGTTGAACGCTTCGTTGTTGCAATAAGAGCAACCGCCACGGCCTTTAGTGCCGTCGCGGTTAGGGCAAGAGAATCCGGCGTTGATGGTGATTTTCTGCAATTTCTGTCCGGGGAACCGTTCGGAGAGGAAGTCGGAAAAATCGCGGTAGAAATCAGCCACGGTCGAATCGGGAAGAAAGATTTTGGAGATAAGCGTCGAAAATCACGATAGCCGCCATGGCCTCGACCACCGGCACGGCACGCGCCGCCACGCACGGATCATGCCGGCCTTTGGGATTCAGCACAGTCGGTTTGCCGTCGGAGTCGATAGTGGCTTGAGGCATAAGCAGCGTAGGCACAGGCTTAAAGGTCACACGCATCGTGATTGGCATACCGTTGGAAATGCCGCCCTGGATTCCTCCGGAATGATTGGTGGCTGTGGCGACTTTTCCCTCAAGAGAAACAAAATTGTCGGCCACTTCCGAGCCTTTCTTCTTGGCGAAACCAATTCCGTCGCCAATCTCGAAGCCTTTGGCGGCATTGATGCCCATCATAGCCGAGGCCAATTCGGCCGACAGCTTGCCGAACACCGGTTCGCCAAGTCCCGCAGGGCAACCTTCGATAATGCAGGTGATGACGCATCCGACGGTGTCGCCGTCGGCTTTCGTCGTGGCGATAAGCCGCTCCATTTCGGCGGCTTTTTCGGCGTTGGGGCATCTGACATTGTTGTTGTCGATGGAATCAAGGTTGATAACGTCGTTGTCGTCAAGCCTAATGTCACCCACTTGCGATGTGTAAGCCGTGACGCTGATTCCCAGTAGAGAAAGGGCTTGTCGGGCAATGGCCCCGGCGACGACTCGCGCCACGGTTTCCCTTGCCGAGGAGCGTCCTCCGCCACGGTGGTCGCGATGACCGAATTTAGCCGTGTATGTGAAGTCGGCGTGCGACGGGCGGAACACCGACCGCATATTCTCGTAGTCGGAGGAATGGTGGTCGACATTCCGCACGATGAATCCGATGGGCGTGCCGGTGGTTAAGCCGTCGAACACTCCCGAAAGGATTTCCACCCTGTCGGCTTCGTGGCGGGCGGTGGTCAATGCCGACTGTCCCGGGCGGCGGCGGTCGAGTTGGCGTTGGATTTCGTCAATGTCTATTTTGATACCGGCCGGCATTCCGTCGATGACGCCTCCGATTGCCGGACCGTGTGATTCGCCGAACGATGTCAGCCTGAAAATATTTCCGAATGTATTCATGACAATTCTATTTTTTCTCGCGTGCGAGATTTTCAACAAAAGTGGCGTTGACGAATGATGCCAGACTGTCGGGATTAATACCGATTTGCAGTCCGCGCATTCCGGCGCTGACGAAGATTTCGTCGTGGCCTATGGCAGAAGCATCGATGAAAGTGGGGAATTGCTTTTTCATTCCGATGGGGGAGCATCCGCCGCGGATATAGCCCGTAGTCGGCAAAAGCTCTTTTAATGGAATCATTTCGGCTTTTTTCGCGCCGGCGGCGGTAGCGGCCACTTTAAGGTCCACTTCCTTTCCTCCAGGGATGACGGCGACGAAATGCCCCACTTTCTCGCCGTGCAGAACGAGGGTTTTATACACGACTTCGATGTCCAATCCGGCAGTTTCGGCAAGGTGCTCGGCCGAGAGGTCGTCGGGGTCAACTTCGTAGGTTACGACGCGATGCGCCACCCTCGCCTGCTCGAGCAGGCGGGTGGCGTTGGTCTTCGCGATTTTTTCTTTTTTTGCCATCGGAGTGGGGCAGTAGGAGAAGGACTATCGGCGTGAATGAGCTTCGGCTAACCGCATTTAGAAGTGCCGCAGGAAGTGCAGATCAAGCAGCCTTCTTGATAAATGAGGGTTTCTTGACCGCAGTTGGGGCAAACCTGACCGTTCGCCTTTGTGCCATTCGGGAGGTACTTTTTCAGAGCGCGCTCCACGCCCATTTTCCATGTGTTGATTGACTGGCTGTCGAGTTCAAGCCCGCCAACAAGCTTAAGCACTTGGTCGATGGGCATTCCGTAGCGTAACACACCCGAAATGAGTTTGGCGTAGTTCCAAAATTCGGGATTGAACTTTTCCGAAAGGCCTTCGATAGTCGTTTTGTAGCCGCGCTTGTTGATGAATTGGAAGTCGTAATGTTTGTTGCCATTGGCATCGACGGCTTTGATGATTTTCCCGTGGTTGACCGATTTCGGGCAGAAAATGCCGTCTTCGTCGTCGGCAAGTCCGGTGAAAATCTCGTAGGGACGCCCATTGACAAGTCCGACGAAAGCAATCCATTTCTCTTTGTTGTTTTGGAAGCGGACCACGTCAGCTTCAAGCTCGATAGGACGTTTTTCGATGAGCATGTGGCCGTCGCTTTCTTGCTCTTTGGGCTTTTTCTCGATGGCGACAAGCACACCCGTGCGTGAGCCGTCGCGATAAACTGTGCATCCTTTGCACCCTGAACGCCAAGCCTCGACGTAGAGGTCGTTCACCAAATCTTCGTTGACATTGTTGGGCAGGTTGATGGTGACGGAAATGGAGTGGTCAACCCATTTTTGAATGCGTCCTTGCATACGCACTTTCTCAAGCCAGTCGATGTCGTTTGAAGTGGCTTTGTAATAAGGCGAGCGGGCGACGAGAGCTTCGATTTCTTCTTGGCTGTAGTCGTCGCGAACCATGATGCCGTTCACTTTCATCCAGTCGATGAATTTGGGGTGGTAAACCACATATTCCTCGAAACTGTCGCCGTTTTCATCGACTAAATCGACGCGCACTTCCGTGTCGCTCGGGTTGACTTTACGGCGGCGTTTATATACAGGCAAGAACACAGGCTCGATGCCCGAAGTGGTGCGTGTTAAGAGACTGGTGGTGCCAGTCGGGGCAATGGTGAGGCAGGCGATGTTGCGGCGGCCGTATTTTAGCATCTTCTCATAAAGCTCGGGCGAAGCCTCGCGGAGGCGGTTGATGTAGGGGTTGTCCTTTTCGCGCTGTGCGTCGAAGATTTCGAATGCGCCACGCTGGCGGGCAAGCTCCACCGACGAACCGTAAGCGGCGAGAGCGAGTTCGCGGTGTACACTTTCGGAGAAGTCGGTTGCTTCGGGTGTGCCGTAGCGGAAGCCGAGGGCGGCGAGCATATCGCCTTCGGCGGTAGTGCCCACTCCAGTACGGCGCCCTTTCAGCGTCTTAGCTTTAATCTTGTTCCAAAGATTGCGTTCAGTCGATTTCACCTCTTCTGTTTCGGGGTCGGATTCGATTTTGGCGAGAATCAAATCGATTTTCTCCATTTCGAGGTCGATAATGTCGTCCATAATCCGTTGGGCAGCAGCCACGTGACGGCGGAACTTCGGGAAGTCGAACTTGGCTTTTTTTGTGAACGGGTCGTTAACGTATGAGAAAAGATTTATGGCGAGCAAACGGCAGCTGTCGTAGGGACATAGGGGGATTTCGCCGCAAGGATTGGTCGAGATTGTGCGGAAGCCGAGGTCGGCATAGCAGTCGGGGACTGATTCGCGTGTGATGGTGTCCCAGAAAAGCACACCCGGTTCGGCCGACTTCCAAGCGTTGTGCACTATTTTGCGCCACAAATGATTGGCATCAATTTCTTTGGTGAAAGTAGGTTTGTCGGAGTCGGTGGGATATTTTTGTGTGTAGGGAGTGTTGTCGATAGCGGCCTGCATGAAAGCATCGTCGATTCTGACCGAAACATTGGCTCCGGTCACTTTGCCCTCGGTCATCTTGGCGTCGATGAAAGCCTCAGCTTCGGGGTGACGGATTGAAACGGTGAGCATCAAAGCCCCGCGGCGACCTCCTTGCGCCACCTCACGGGTGGAATTAGAGAAACGTTCCATGAAAGGCACGATGCCGGTAGATGTCAATGCCGAATTTTTCACCGGCGAGCCGAGCGGACGCAGGTGCGACAGGTCGTGTCCGACACCGCCGCGCCGCTTCATCAACTGCACCTGCTCCTCGTCGATGCGGATGATGCCGCCGTAGGAGTCGGGGTGTCCGTCGAGGCCGATAACGAAGCAATTCGACAACGACCCGACTTGGTAGTTGTTGCCAATCCCTGCCATCGGCGAGCCTTGAGGCACGATGTAACGGAAGTCTTTTAAAAGGTTAAACACTACGTCCTCAGTCATTGGAGAATCGTAATTGTTCTCGATGCGGACAATCTCTTTGGCGATGCGATGGTGCATATCGTCGGGCGTCAGTTCGTAAATGTTGCCAAACGAATCTTTCAGCGCATATTTGCTAACCCAAACGCGCGCGGCCAGTTCGTCGCCGCCAAAATATTGGAGTGAAGCGGCATAGGCTTCGTCATAGGAATAAGTGGTGGTTTTCTTTTCCACGATTATAAGTTTTAAATTGTTGATATTTACGTTTTCTGATGGTAGATTTCAGACAACTTTTCTTTTGCGGTAAATGAAAAGTCGAAAGCGGTTACAAATTTCGGAGTATTTTTCCGTATTTCAAAATTTCCGATGAAGAAAATTTCAACAATTTTTTATTTGTCCGTTTTAACCGATTTAAGTAACTTTGTAAAGTCAAATTTTTCAATTCTAAACCGAAATGGAATATTTTACATCACGACGAACTGTCAGAAAATACCAGAATCGGAGAATCGACGATGCCATTATCCGGTCGATTATATCAGATGCAACTCGTTGTCCGACAACAGGAAATATGCAGCTATATAGTGTTGTTGTCACTCGCGACCGCAATGTTATCGACCGCCTTGCTCCGGCTCATTTTAGTCAACCGGCATTGACAAATGCCGACGTTGTGTTGACCGTATGCGCCGACTACAATCGGTTTGTCCGTTGGTGTGAGCTTCGCGATGCCACACCCGGATATGACAATTTTCAATCATTCATGACGGCCGTTCTTGATTCGACAATTTTCGCTCAACAGATTGTCACCATCGCTGAAATGCGTGGCCTTGGGACTTGCTACCTCGGAACAACGGCGTATAATCCTGATTTAATCGCCGAAGTGCTCAATTTGCCCAAATTTGTTGTCCCTGTTTTGACAATCACTCTCGGCTATCCCGACGAGGAGCCGTCGGACTGCGGTCGTCTGCCGGTTGAGGCGGTAGTTCATGACGAGGTTTACCATGATTATGCCGACGCCGACATTGACCGCTATTATTCGGAAAAAGAAGCGCGCGACGACAGCCGGCGTTTCGTGGAGGAAAACGGCAAACAGACGCTTGCTCAGGTGTTCACCGACGTTCGTTACACGAAAGATGCGTGCGAGCACTTTTCTAAAGTGCTGCTCGATTTTATCCGTCGTCAAGGCTTTTATTATTAAACTCAGTTTTCAAAAGTAAAAATGTCACATCCAAAGTTCTACCCCTCCGTCGGCTTCGCCGACACCTCCCCTGCTAGGGGAGGATTTTCGCGAGCTTGACGTTCTGCTTTCGGCTTGCACGAACATCGAAGATCTCGCGAGCGGAAGTTTGGCGGAAGTCGCTCGAAGAGCGGTGCGTGATGGCGACGCTAACTATCGCCGCAATCGCTCCTGCAAGGGAATCATTTTCGATGTTGCCTTCTTAAAATCCGCCCTAGCAGGGGAGGTGCTCAGCAGGAGCGGAGGGGTTGAATAATCCGACAAAATCGCATGACTAAATGCTCTAATTATTTCACAACATACGGCATATTACTTGGTTAAAAAAATAGAAACTAAAATTATATATAATTTTCTGAAATGAAAAGAATAGTAATGACATTGTCGGTTCTAATGTCGATTTTCGTGGTGTCGGAAGCTTGCACATCGGCAATCGTGTCGGCTCGGCTTACCAAATCGGGAAGAGCCATTGTCTGGAAAAACCGCGACACAGGAGTCGAGGATAATTTTATCGCTCAGTCGGTGTCGCCAGAAGGGATGAAATACGTGGGCCTTTATAATGCAGGCGATTCCCTTCTCCGCGACGCATGGGCCGGTTTTAATGAGGCAGGATTCGTCATTATGAACACAGCCTCGTATAATTTAGCACCCGACACCGCATCATTCGTTGATCAAGAAGGGTACGTCATGCGCCGAGCTCTTTCCACTTGCCGCACACTCGCCGACTTTGAAGCTCTTCTCGACACAATAGCCAAGCCAATAGGCATTCAGGCAAATTTCGGAGTCATGGACGCAGAGGGAAACGGCGCGTATTATGAAGCCGATGATTTCCGTTTCACCAAGTTCGACCTGTCGGAATCCGACGAAGGATTTATAGTCCGCACTAATTACTCCCATTCGGGTGTGGTAGATGGTGGTTATGGTTATATAAGAGAGCAGAATGCGCTCTCGTTGTTGCGCCCTAACATCGACCGCCGTGACGTGGCGCCATCGACATTCACCGACGGGCTTTCACGTTCGTTCTATCATTCCCTTCTCGGAAAGGATATGTCGCAGCAGGGTGAAAAATGGATCGTTGACCAAGATTTTATTCCCCGCTACACGTCAACGGCATCGGTGGCTTTCGAACTTCCGGCGAAAGGCGAGCCGGCAAGCGCTGTGGTAATGTGGGTGGCGCTCGGTTATCCTCCGTGTTCGTGGACAAAAGCCGTCACCATCGACAATGTTCCGCCAGAGCTTACTCCCGACGCAGCGACATGGCATAGCCCGTTCTGCGACGAAGTGGTGGCACGAAAACATGAGGTGTTTCCCATCAAACGCGGAAGCGGGTCACATTATATATATGTGGCTACGCTCAACCGCTACAATTCGCTTTTCCGCAACCGAAGCTTCGAAACCTATTCAAATTACGAAAGAATCCACAAATCATTGGTAAAATAATATGAACGCTGTAATAACGACAATTCTGTTTTTGATAGTGTCGAATGTGTTTATGACATTAGCTTGGTATGGTCATTTGAAATTGCAGGATACCGGCATATCAAGCAATTGGCCGCTGTTCGCCGTCATCTTATTCTCTTGGGGGATAGCATTGTTTGAGTATTGTTTTCAAGTGCCGGCGAACCGGATAGGTTTTGAAGGCAACGGCGGACCATTTTCGTTGATACAGTTGAAGGTGATGCAGGAGGTGATCACTCTTGTGGTGTTTGTGGTGTTTAGCATGGTGGCGTTTCATGTTGAGATCAGGTGGAATCATATTTTGGCTTTTTTCCTCCTTGTCGCCGCAGTCTATCTGGTGTTTATGAAATAGGGTGGCTTCAAAGTCGCATCTTTCCAAAAGCACTTTCCAAAAGCACTTCGCGGATGTTCAAAAAAATGCGTTGGGATTTTGAGTAACGCATTAAAATGAGTAAATTTGCAGATTATTGACCGTTACGTCAGGGTGCGCTCTGGCATTACCATAGAAAAGATGAAAAAAAATCGGATTAAAACATCCATAGTGGCCGTGTCGGTTATGCTGATGGCGTCAGCCGCCGCTACGGCACAGTTCAAAATTGATGTCGAAGGCCAGTCGCTCGTCAATGAATACAAGATGGCATTGCGCGAAGCCATATCGCAGGGCAAGCCGCAATCGGTGGGCGACCGCACGATTCTTGCCATAGTGAAATTAAGCACTCCGGAGGCTATTACCGAGATGGAGGCGAAGGGATGCGTTGTTCGCGACGTGATGAACGACCTGTCGGTGGTGGAAATGCCCGTAGCACAGCTTGAGAGCGTCAGCGAGTTGCCGGCTGTGGCTTTCGTTTCGACGCAGAAAGAAGTGTCGCTTCAGAACGACAAGGCGCGAGAGGCCTCAGGCGTTGACGCCATCCGCGCCGGAGTTGTTGACACGAGTGGCAAGCCATTGGGCTACGATGTCGATGGAACGGGAGTGGTGGTTGGATTGATGGACACCGGACTTGACCCCAACCATGTCAATTTCCTAAAATCTGATGGAACGTCGCGAGTGAAAGGAATCACAAAGTTTACGGGATCAAACGGTAATGGTGTGAAGTATCTGACCCCTTCCGAAATTGCCGATTTCACTACCGAGTCGGTGTCGGCCACTCATGGCAGTCATGTGCTTGGGATAATGGCTGGCTCGTATTCCGATGGAGCTCACGACTATAGTGGAGTAGCAACCGGAGCCGACATTTATGTGGCGTGTGGTGCGTTATATGATGCTAATATCATTTTGGGAGTCCGCGATGTGCTTGAGTATGCGAAATCAGTGGGCAAGCCGGCCGTCGTCAACTTGTCGCTCGGCAACACATCGGGTTCGCACGACCAGTATTCATTTTTTGGACAATATCTCGACTATTTCGTCAACTCCTACGAGCCATGTCCGATTATAACCATTTCGGCGGGAAATGATGCCCAAAAGTCGATAGCGATTAAAAAAACATTCACCGAAGGAGAAACATCGTTTTCGACCGTGATGGCTTTCGACGCATCAAAATCAAGCACATTGGGCGGTTCGATAGACATATATGGCGACGATTCGACACCCTTTGTGGTGAGGCCCTTTATTTACAACATGACCGATGCCGAGATTATCGCCTATCTTGAGCCGATGAAAATCGACAAGGCAGGAGTGAACACCACTTTTTACTGTTATGAGACATTCGACGACGAGCCCATCCCCGAGCTGGCCGAATATTTCAGCGGCTCGATAGATATTCAGTCGGGCGTGGCAAGCGGTAGCGACAGGTTCTTTGTCGCGTTCGCGCCCAATTTGAAAGCCCGCACATCTACCTCTTACGTGTTCGGGTTCACGGTAGAAGGCTCGGAGGGTCATACGGTTTATGCCTATCATTATAGCAGTTTAGGCACGACTTTCTCCAACGGCAAACGTTCGGATTTCACTACAGGCACCGCCGACGGCACAGTCAACGGACTTGCCACAGGGCAGCGCGTTGCCGTGATAGGCTCTTACAACACAAGACGCAATTGGCCTAATTTCGAGGGCAAGACCTACGGCTACAGCAGCGAGTCGTTCGAAGTGGGACGTATTTCATCTTTCTCAAGTTGGGGCACGCTTTGGGACGGCAGGAATCTTCCTCACATCGTGGCTCCTGGATGCGTGCTATCGTCGTCGCTTAACGGATACCACATGGACAGTTCGAGCCGTTCGATCGACGATGCCTATGTCACGCAGAAAGTGACAGCCAACGGACGCACTCATTATTGGGGAACCATGATGGGCACATCGATGGCATCACCTTTCGCAGGAGGAGTTTTCGCACTATGGAAACAGGTAAATCCAGATTTGACGATTGAGGATGCGGTTTGGATTGCTCAAGAAACGGCAAAAGTAGATGAATTTGTCAGTACGGCAGGAGTCAAAGCCGGCGCGGGCAAACTTGACGCAGAAGCCGGACTGATGATGGTTCTCTCGGGCGCAGGTGTGGAATCGGTTGTCGCCAACGGGCAATCGCCATTCTTGGTCAAAACTTTAGCTGACAATCATTTTGAAATCAGGTCGGCATCCGACGTGCCGTTCGCGGCTTTAGTTTGCTCTGTGTCGGGAACCCAGACGCTTACCGTTGCGGCTACCGATGGCGTTGCTTTTCTCGACTGTTCAAGTATGCCGAAAGGAGTATATGTGCTGAAAGTGGCTGGCCAAGCATTTGCCGGTAGTCGGAAAATCGTTGTAAGGTAGCTTTTTTGCCATGCTCGTCGTCAGGTCGCGCTTTATTCCTATTGGTCGTCGCTACTCAGCGATAAACTTGCTCGGCATAGTCGTTGCCAAACCGACTACTCGTCTCACGGCGCGATTGCTAAATCATGAGCGAATACATTCGCGCCAAATGGCTGAACTTTTAGTCGTGGGCTTTTATTTGCTATACCTTCTTGAGTGGTCCGTGCGGCTTATTCATACACATGGCAATAATTACGCCGCTTACCGTAGGATTTCTTTTGAAAGAGAGGCATATACATTCGACAGTCAAGCCGATTATTTAAATCGGCGTCGCATTTTCGCTCAATGGCGTAAATATTCTAAACAAGTGAAATAAAGATATGAAACGATATTTGGGCCTATTTTGCGCGGTTATGTCGTCGTTGGCAATGTTTTCGCAACCGACGACAGCGCGTCTGGTGGGTGGCGATTTGTCAATGTTGCCAAAATATGAGCAAGCTGATGTGTGTTATTACGACTCCGACGGCAATCGCATCGTTGACTTGCTGCCATATTTCAAAAACGAGGCCGGCTTTAACACTGTCCGAGTTCGCCTTTTCGTGAATCCAACTGGCGAAACAGGGGTGGTTCAGGACATTGACTATGTGGTGTCGCTTGGGAAACGGATAAAGCAAGCGGGAATGAATTTCCTGCTCGATTTTCATTACAGCGACACATGGGCCGATCCTTCGTCGCAATGGACTCCGTCGGCGTGGTTGTCGCTTTCCGACGACGCTTTGGTGGAGATGGTGGGGGAATACACCCGCAATGCGCTTGCGAAGATGAATGAGCAGTCGGCAACTCCCGATTATATACAAATCGGAAATGAGATATCATTTGGAATGTTGTGGGGCGCTCCCGACGACCCTACGGCCAAGAAATGTTTCGTGGGCAGCGATGATAATTGGCCACGATTTGTCACTCTTTTGCAAAGCGCATCGGCCGCTTGCCGTAAGGAGTGCCCGAATGCTAAAATCATTATCCATACAGAAAGAACGGCCGACCCTTCTACTTCTGTCGAAATCTATTCTCGTCTTTCGCTGGTTGATTATGACATCATTGCGCTCAGTTACTATCCTGAATGGCATAACAATATAGCGCAGCTTGTAGAGACTCTCACCGCTTTGCGCAATGAATTTCCGTCAAAAGATTTATTGGTGGCCGAGACGGGCTATTACAACAACTGGTATCCTGAAACAGCCGCGTATGATTTTACCGACATCTATCCTGCATCGCCTGCCGGCCAGAAACGCTTTCTTTCCGATTTGGTCGATGCGTTACTTCCCATTGAAAATCTGATAGGGCTGCTTTATTGGTTTCCCGAAGAGAATCCTTATGGAAACCATGTCTATGAGCCGTGGTATAATCACGGACTGTTCGACCCTGCGACCGGCAAAGTGAGCGACGCCCTTTTTGAACTGAAACGCTTTGCCGGTGACGGCGGCGTGGAACCGGTCATTGCCAATCGGCAAGAGCAGACAGTTTACTACGACCTGCAAGGCCGTGCTGTTGACATCAACGGCAAACTTCCGCGAGGCGTTTATGTGACGAAAGGCGGAAAAAAATTAGTCAGATAGTCCCGAAATTTCACGAACGAAGTGGCCACATCAAGAACAATGGACTCCAATCGCCAAACAACATTCCATTTCAAACACTTTTCGCTCGCTAACGAGCGTAGTGGGATGAAAATCGGCACCGACGGAGTTGTGCTTGGCTCGTGGACGCGTTTACCAAATAAAGGAAATATCCTCGATGTGGGCACTGGCACGGGGTTGGTGGCATTGATGGCGGCGCAACGCAGCGGTTGCCATATAGTGGGAGTGGAAATTGACGATGTTGCCGCCCAAGAGGCTCGAATGAATGTTGAGTCCTCACCATGGCGTGACAGGGTGGATATAGTCAATGACGATTTTGTCAATTTCGCATCTTCGACATCGTTGCGTTTCAATTTGATTGTCAGCAATCCGCCATATTTCTATACTGGACTCAAAGCCGCCGCGAGTCGCGGTGTTGCCCGACATGGGGGTGCGCTCAACTATGAATCCCTTATCTCGCTCGGTTCCAAACTGCTCACTGACGATGGCGAAATGTCGATTATCGCCCCCTGCGATGAATTTGATAATATTTGCTACTATTCCACACTTGCCCGACTTAACTTGATTGAACGCCTAAATATCGTCACTCGCGCTAACCGACAGCCTCTAAGGGTGATATGCCGGCTGTCGAGAATAAACGCGCCTTTTTCGACCGATACGCTCACGATAACCGACGAGGAGGGCAACTTTACCGACGAATACAAGGCGCTGACTTCTGATTTTTATCTCAACTTTTAGGCACTTTCTATAAATTCCACGACAAATGGAATACTAAATGTAAACTCTTTAAGCAATTCATATAAATCCACTTGATTGTTTATGCTTAATATTTCCCCCAAAAAACAACTGATTCTATATCTCTGCTGGCTGGCAGTGCTCTTTTTTGTTGCTGTTGTAATTAGCTTGGTGGTCATGCATTCTTTGGGAACGTCAACCACGTCGGCTCGTCTGCAAGTGCTTTCGCAGGATTTGTTGGTGTTCGTTTTCCCTGTTGTCGCCACCCTTTTGATGACTGGCGGCAAACCTTTTGCGTATGTCGGGTTGTGTGAAAAATCCAGGGGCATTTTCTATTTGCTGACGATATTGATAATGATTTTTCAGGTTCCGGCAATGAATGCCATTATAAAGCTAAACGCGATGATTCCTCTGCCGGAATGGATGGCAACATCGGAAGAAGCGGCAATGTCAACCACCGCGCTGATTTTCGGCGATTACTCGGCAACGGACTTTGTAATTTCGGTGTTGCTGGTGGGCTTTTTGGCGGCTTTCTCAGAGGAGTTCCTTTTTCGAGGGTTTCTCACTCGCCTGTTGTCGAACCGTTATCGCCGGAATGCGGCAATATGGATTGTTGCATTGATATTTAGCTTCGTTCATTTCCAGTTCTCCGGATTTGTTCCGCGTGTGTTATTGGGAGCCTTGTTCGGCTATATGGCATGGTGGAGCGGAACGTTATGGACGGCCGTTTTGGCTCATTTTGTCAATAATGTGATGGCCGTGGCTGCTTTCTTTTTGGTCGAGCGCAACGGATATACAGAACTAAATGATATCGGTGCTGGTTTGTCGTATATAGATGTTACGGCGGTGATTGTCAGCGTCGTGGTTTCTTTCGCATTGTTGAGCCGCTATGCCCGATTAGCTCGTCGATGAGGTCGGGACGATGCAGTCGTCGCAGAGAGCGGATAATGTCTTGCCTTTGCGACGGCTCATACCAAAAGAAGAAACGTCGTTGAGCAAGTTTGTCATCTTTTGACGTGGCGGTAAAAACACGTTCCATCGTGTAGGGGTGATAGCCTGTGTAGTAGATTTCGGTGGCGAGCGTCATCGGAGTTGGCGTGAAGTCCTGCACTTGCTCGAGGCGGAAATTCATTTTCTTGGTTTCCACGGCAAGTTCGGCCATGTCGATTTCACGGCATCCTGGGTGGGATGAAATGAAATAGGGAATAAGTTGTTGCCGAAGATTATGGCGCGAATTAAGATTGTCGAAAAACGCCTTGAAATGATGGAACATTTCGAATGAGGGCTTCCGCATAATTTCGAGCACACGGTCGGCTGTGTGTTCAGGAGCCACTTTCAGCCGCCCCGAGACATGATTAATGATGAGCTCTTCAAGATAATGGCGGTTTGTGGCATCAACCGATTCATCGCCTGTCGGGTTCATGGCAAGGTCGTAGCGCACGCCGCTGCCGACAAAACTCTTTTTGACGCATGGAATGCTATCGACGGATTTGTAGATGTCGAGCAGCTGCGAATGGTCGGAGTTGAGGTTTCTGCATTGTCGTGGTGTCAGGCACGATGGCCTTTTACATTTCATGCATAAGGATAAGTCCTTGCCGTGCATGCCGAACATATTCGCCGATGGGCCGCCCAAGTCGCTAATGTAACCCTTAAAATCGGGCATCTGAGTGATTTTTTCCACTTCGGCGAGAATTGACTTTTTGCTTCGTGAGGCAATATGCTTGCCTTGATGCGCGGAAATGGTGCAAAAGGCACAACCTCCGAAACATCCGCGATGCATGCACACCGAGAATTTAATCATTTCGAACGCAGGAATGTGTTTCCCTTTGTAGCGGGGATGGGGAAGGCGAGTATAGGGGAGGTCGAACGCCTCGTCAACTTCTTCAGTTGATAATGGGGGGTACATTGGATTAACGACGACTGCTTTGTCGCCATGGAATTGGACTATACGTTTGCCATGCCATGAATTTGACTCTTCCTCGATGTGGCGGAAGTTCGCCGCTTGACATTTTTTGTCGCGCAGGCAATCGTCGTAGCTGTTGAGCAAAATGTCGCCATCCTTGACGGGCTTCTGCTCGGCTGAAATGTAGGCGGTTTGGGGAATGTCGGTAATCGAACTGATGGGGTCGCCTGCGTCGAGCCTGCGGGCAATCTCAGCAATCGTCTTTTCACCCATTCCATAAACGAGAAGGTCGATTGGCGCGTCGAGGAGAATGGAGTGTAAAAGTCGATCCTGCCAATAGTCGTAATGCGACAGCCTACGCATGGACGCTTCAATTCCACCGGCCACGATAGGACAGTCGGGGAAGCATTTGCGGATACAACGGGAATAGACGATGGTGGGGTAGTCGGGTCGGGCGCCGTGTCGGCCGTCGGGCGTGTAAGCGTCGTCGGACCGACGCCGGCGGTTTGCGGTGTAATGGTTGACCATCGAGTCCATTGCGCCAGCGGTCAACCCGAAAAAAAGGCGTGGCCTGCCGAATTTTTTGAAGTCGCGAAGGTCGTCCTGCCAATTTGGCTGTGGCACAATGGCAACCTTAAAACCCTTTGCTTCGAGAGTGCGGCCTATGACGGCGGCACCGAAAGCGGGATGGTCAACGTAGGCATCGCCTGAGAAAAGGACTACATCGACTGAGTCCCATCCCAATGCCTTCATTTCTTTTACCGTTGTGGGAAGCCAGACAGAGGCATTCATTATTGTTGCTGTTTAGTTTGATGTCTTTTTGAACGTGGAATTTATAGAAAGCCCCGAGGGGATTTCTATAAATTGTCTTTCAGGAAATTCAGAGATGATATTTTGGAGATACTTGACGGGCACGAAGGAACAATGCGGGCATT
>CADBML010000147.1 GCA_902795825.1 uncultured Bacteroidales bacterium | reverse complement strand
CGCTGCCGCTCGCACATTCCAGTTCCAACTCAAGAACATGACAACAGGCGAAGTGATTGCCGAGGAAGGCGACTCTGACGCACTTGCGAATCAGTTCCGCGCTTACACAGTCCGCAAGGAAGGTGAAAACAAATTCGGCATCTACATTTGGAATGCAGGTGGCGGTGCTGCCTACTATGTCTATGGCAAAACCGAAGGCGTTGAATCAGTTGCTGCTGAAGGTGAAGTTGTCGCAACAGCTTACTACAACCTCCAGGGCGTGCGCGTAGCGAACCCGTCGGCTGGCCAGATCTACATCCGTGTAGCCACCCTCTCCGACGGCTCAGTCCGCACCTCCAAAGTTGTAGTCAAGTAACGCACGGCAACAGTTATTTAGAAGAAAAGCGGTCAAAATGGCCGCTTTTCTGCTTTTTTTCGCAGTGAATCATGGGGTTGCGCCCACTATATAATCCACGTTAAGTCGTTAATAAATGCCGTCGGATATTGTGTTAGAATAATTACGCCTATTGATGCGAGAGCGAGGGGCGATGTCAGCGTGAGATGACGTAGCCGCCGAGTGAGGCGGGCAGGACACGATACATCTGCATTCCATAGTTCAGTTCGAGGGCTTTGCCGCTGATTGGCCTCCCCTGCCCCTCGGTCACATCGAATCGCGAACCGCACTTCGGGCAGACGGCTTGATAATTCTCGGTGTCAACCACCACCCTCACATCCTTTTTCAACTCTACGGGACAACAGAGGTCGTAGGCCAAAGGCACATTGTAGTCGCCGCCGTAATAGCCCGAAATCAGAAGAATGCCTCCGAAACCTGTGTAGGTGTTGGCCGTGAATGAATAATTGTCGGGCTGGTGCAAGTCGCGGATGAAATAGCGGTGTTGCCCGAAAGCATGCACGCCGTATGTGTCCCAAAGACCCTGATTCGACAGTTCGATATTCACGGGCACGGCGGGTATGCGGTAGTTGTTGACCTGTTCGCAGGCCGAAACCGCCAGCACAACGACTGCCGCGGCGGCAATGCGAAGGTAAAGGCGTGGGCGGATCATTGAATGTCGGTGTTAGAGATTGCCGAGGCTATGCCAAGGCTAATCTGATCGACAGCGTCCTTCAGTTTGCTGCCCACCATGGCTTTAAGCATGAACGGGAGGTCGGCGTCGATCACCACCGACACGCCGGTTTCGGTTGCCGATTTCTCGGATAGGTTGATGATGACGGAAAGTGGAATCGGCGAACCGTCGGCGGCGAAAACGATGCGCTCCGGGCGCAGTTTTTCCTGTGCCACGAAACGCAGCTCGCCCACTGGGGAAGCCAGCGATATGGCATCATCGTCGAACTTGAGCCCTTGCAGTTGGTTGCGCCGGTCGTCGGGCAGGCTCTCAAGCCGCGCCTGCAAAGCCTTCGTGTCGGCAAGCTTATCGAAAGCATCGTCGCGGGCGATGACGGCGACAGCTTCTTTGCCTTCGTATTTACTCATTATGCGATATGTGTGGATTAAGGGTTGACGAATGCTTGCTTTGTCAATCTACAAGCGGTGCGGGCACCCAGTTTTTCGGGTCGTTGTGCCATTTGCGCAGCACTTCAACTTCCTCCGCGCTCACCCAGCCGATGTTGTAGGCCACGTCGACAAGCTCATGGTAAGTGGTCATGGGCACGAGCGTGATTCCGGCATCGCGGAAAGCGTTGACAGCGTCGGTGAATTCGAAAGAGAAAATTGTGACGGCGCCAATCACCTCGCAGCCGGCAGCTATGACTGTGTCGATGGCTTTGAGGGCATTTGCTCCCGTGGTGACGACATCCTCAACGATGACCACTTTTTGCCGTAGCACGAGATTGCCCTCGATGCTGTTTTCAAGACCGTGGTCCTTGGGAGTGGAGCGGACATAAACAAACGGCACGCCGATGCAGTCGGCTGCCACGGCTCCGATGGCTATGGCTCCCGTCGAAACGCTCGCTACGGCATCGACTTCGGGAAACCTTTCCATGATTATCCGCGCCAGCTCTATCTTGAGGAAATTGCGCTCCTTGGGATAAGACAGCACACGGCGGTGGTCGTTATAAATTGGCGAACGCCATCCCGAGCGCCATGTGAAAGGAATGGCGGGCTGCAGCTTGACGGCGCTGATTCGGAGGAGATTCTCGGCTATAAGTCGCTCAAGTTGTTTCATCGTATAATCTAGGGGATTTCTATTAATTGCCTTTCAGGAAATTCAGAGAGGATATTTGACAGATGGATGGCGGAAACGAGGGAGCAATGCGGGCATT
>CADBML010000146.1 GCA_902795825.1 uncultured Bacteroidales bacterium | reverse complement strand
CATCGATGATGCTCGGCAAAGTTCTGAAGTGCAAGTCGCTTGAAAAGCGGTGCACGGTGGCGAAGCCATCAAAACCTTTGCCAATTAGCCACTAATTACAATTAATGGATAATTTTTGATAATTTATGTTTATAATCTTGACGTCTTGATGATGCTCGGGTTGCGAGGCATTGAGTGAATCTTGGTACGCAACTCGTCAAGCAGATACAAATATAATCCTGAATTTACGAAAGAGTTCCTTGTTGTTGCTGTTTGCTATGAAATCTTTTTAACGTGGAATTTATAGAAAGCCCCTTAATTTTTCGAGAAGTCATTTAACGAGTTTTAGGCCTTCTTCGGAGAGATAGTAGCGTTGCTTGGGGTGATTGGGCTTATCGGGAAAAGCTCGCAGGACATAGCCTTGCTCAATAGCAGGTTTTAGGTAATTCATTAGGGCGTTTCTCTTGCCAGATAATCCTAAGCGTTTCAAAATTTCTGGAAAGTTTACAACGTCTTCTCTTATTACATTTACAAGTTTTTGAACTTGTTCCCTCGCTTGTTCCCTCGCTTGTTCCCCGGCTTGTTCCCTTTCAGTCGCGCCATTCCCATTATTTTGTTGGATATCAGTATTGTTAGCTTGGTCACTACCTTGTTCACTAAGCCGCTTGCCAAACCAGTAGGTGATGGTTGAGGAGACGAGTGTTGTGTCAAACTCCACCTTCCCGCCGGTGAGCTGTTCCCACTTTATCATCTTGTCGATGCCATAGCCTGCATTCTCGCTCAATTTCGCATAACGGAAGAATTTGATGATGCTCGGGTTGCGAGGCATTGAGTGTATCTTGGTGCGCAACTCGTCAAGCAGATACAAATATAATCCTGAATTTACGAAAGAGTTCATTATCTTTTGCTGTTCTTTATATAATCTTTTGAATGTGTAATTTATAAAAAGCCCCGTCTTTATCGGGTTGGCGTAAAACTTGTGGTTTTCGCTCATCTTTTCCATGCATTTACCCTATAATTTCCCATAAAATCAGCTATGACCTTGACTTTTTTTGTCCTTGCGGCGGAAAATCACGTAGATTTTGCCTAACTTTGCAGTTGCCTGCGGGCGAATATGTCCCCTGTGTGGTTGCTCCGACTGTCTGAGTGCAGCCGGCATCGACACGATGTCGGCAGTTACGATATTTATAGAAACTACTTATAATCGCAATATGAAAGAGATTGAAGAAAATGCCGTTGACACGGCACGCAATGAGCTTCCGGAAAATGCTTTCCGCGAGCTCAAGGAGGGCGAGAAGTATCGTCCCGTATTGTCGCCTGAGGGTGTCCACCCTGAGGTGACAACGTATTCTGTGACCATGGGCTTGCTGTTGGCTGTGATATTCAGCGCGGCGGCGGCATATCTCGGGCTGAAAGTGGGCCAGGTGTTTGAGGCGGCGATTCCTATCGCCATCATCGCCGTGGGATGCTCAAGCCTCTCGAAACGTAAGAATGCCCTTGGCGAGAATGTGATCATCCAGTCGATTGGCGCTTGTTCAGGTGTGATTGTGGCGGGGGCGATTTTCACTCTTCCCGCGCTCTACATCCTTCAGGCGAAATATCCCGACCTGACGGTGAATTTCCTGCAGATATTCATGAGTTCACTTTTGGGCGGCATTCTCGGCATCCTGTTTTTCATCCCGTTCCGCAAGTATTTTGTGGCCGATATGCATGGCAAATATCCTTTCCCTGAGGCCACAGCCACCACGCAGGTGCTCATTTCGGGCGAGAAAGCCGGCAGTCAGGCTCTCCCGTTGGTCGTGGCCGGTGCCATCGGCGGCATTTACGACTTCCTCGTCGCCACGTTTGGCTGGTGGAGCGAAACGATTTCCACCACCGTGACATCGTGGGGACAGGCCGCAGCCGATAAAGTGAAGATGGTCTTCCAAGTCAACACTGGTGCCGCTGTGCTCGGCTTGGGCTACATTATCGGCCTGAAATACGCACTCATCATTTTCGCCGGCTCGGCATTCATCTGGTTTGTGATCATCCCCTTGATGGGAATGTCGATGCCCGCCGAAGCTCCTGAGATGATATTCAAGAATTTTGCCCGTCCGATTGGAATCGGCGGCATAGCCATGGCCGGAGTTATCGGCATCATCAAATCGTGGCCTATCATCCGCGGCGCCGTTGGCCTCGCCAAGAACGAGATGAAGGGCAAAGGCGGCTCGTCGGCACAGAAAAAAGTGCGTTGGGAGACCGACATCACAATGAAAACGTTGCTCTTCGCCATCATCGCCGCCCTCGTTGTCACATTCCTTTTCATCTGGTTAGGCGTGGTAGGCAACCTGCTTCAGGCTGTCGTGGCGTTCATCGTCGTGGTGGTCATTGCGTTTTTGTTCACCACGGTGGCTGCCAACGCTATTGCCATCGTGGGGTCAAACCCCGTGTCGGGAATGACGCTGATGACACTCATCATCGCCTCCGTGATATTTGTGGCAATCGGGCTTAAGGGCACGTCGGGAATCGTCGCGTCGATGGTAATCGGCGGCATCGTCTGCACCGCATTGTCGATGGCGGGCGGATTCGTCACCGACCTGAAAATAGGATATTGGCTTGGTGCGACCCCCAAGAAGCAGGAGACGTGGAAATTCCTCGGCACTCTCGTGTCGGCAGCCACTGTCGGCGGAGTGATCCTCGTGCTAAACAAGGTTTACGGATTCACAGGCGACGAAGCTCTTGTCGCCCCCCAGGCCAACGCTATGGCCGCTGTCATCGACCCGCTAATGACCGGAGGCGAAACCCCATGGCTTCTCTACGGAGTGGGCGCGATTTTCGCTGTGCTTCTCACCTGGCTTGGCGTGCCTGCGCTGGCGTTCTCGCTGGGTATGTTCATCCACATGAGCCTCAACGCCCCGCTGCTCGTCGGCGGCTTGGTGAGCTGGTTTGTCAGCACACGTTCTAAGGACGAGGCCGTCAACAAAGCCCGCATGGACCGCGGCACTCTTCTCGCTTCAGGATTCATCGCCGGCGGCGCATTGATGGGCGTGGTGAGCGCCATCATGAAATTCGCCGGGTTTGACTACAAATGCCCCTATGCCGACAACGAAGGCTTGCTCCAGTCAATCAGCCTTGGCGTTTACATCCTGCTGATTATCTACTTGATTGTCGATTCGATGCGGGCGAAAAAAGCGAAATAACTCATGACCTTATCGCGGCGCCGCTGCGAACAAGTCGTGAGCGGCGCCGTCGGTTTTGCCTCCGAAAGCCATATAATATCCCCTTGAATATAAGCAAGTCACATAGGGAAATTCTCAAGTTGGCAGTGCCCTTGATTATTTCCAACATATCCGTGCCCATCCTTTCGTTGTTCAACGTGGGGGTCAGCGGACAGTTGGGACAGGGACGTTATGTGGCAGCGGTCGTCGCGGGAAGCACCATGTTCGGAATGTTCTACTGGGTGCTCAACTTCCTGCGTGGCGGCACGAGCGGATTCGCCGCTCAATTTTATGGCGCTAACAATCACCATCAGCGCACAATCGTCCTGTATCAGGCTTTGTTGCTTGCGGCGGCCATTTCAGTTTTGCTGATGGCCTTGCGCTCGCCCCTCGGCCATTTCATGGTAAGGGTGTTCGCGGTGTCGCCGGAAAATGTCGAAATGGTTATCCGATATTTCAAAATTTGCCTCTGGGGAGCGCCGGCAGTGTTGATGACTTTCGCGGCGATGGGATGGCTTGTCGGTAGCCAGTCAGCTACTCGCCCCATGTGGATTGCTCTGACTGTCAACGTGCTGAATGTGGCGTTTACTTATCTGTTTGTCTATGTGATGAAGTGGGATGTTGACGGCATCGCATTGGGCTCCATCACGTCGCAGTGGGCGGGCTTGATTGTGGCTCTTGTCCTTTGCCGGAAGAAAATGGACAAGGGGAAGGTTGCCGTCGCTGAGGTGGTTCACTTGAAGGAGTTCAAGGAATTCTTTTCGGTGAATGCCGATATGTTTTTCCGCACCTTGTTTCTGGTAATAGTCACAGTATGGTTCAACCGCGTGGGCGGGCAGCAGGGTAGCTTGGTCTATGCCTCCAATTCGGTGTTGATGCAACTCTACCTTCTCTACACCTACGCTATGGACGGCTTCGCCCATGCCGGCGAAGCCCTCGTGGGCAAGTATTTCGGTTCGCGGCGTCCGTTGCGCCTGTCGCAGACCATCCGCGACAATTTCAAGTGGAACTTTTTGCTTGTGGCGATTTTCGCTGTCGTGCTTTCGGTTTGGGGCGTCGATTTTGTCGGGATGCTCACCAATGATGCCCGTGTGGCGGCAATCGCCGACGATTATATATGGTGGGCTGTGGCCATGATAGTGGCAGGCAGCGTGGCTTTCACATGGGACGGAGTTTACATCGGCGTCACGGCGTCGCGTGCCATGCTCCTCACCACATTCCTCTCCATGCTGACCTTTTTTGCACTCTATTTTCTTTTATATCCGACTATGGGGAATAACGGTCTGTGGCTGGCATTTGTGGCCAATCTTGTCATGCGTTCGCTTGTGCAGACTCTGCTCGCCCACCGTTCGGTTTATGCCCGTTGCGGTGTGGATGTGCAGGAATGGAGGCGTAGATTTCACAAAATAAGGGGTTTTGTGCAAAAATCAGGCCCTCAAACTGTTAAAAAATGATTAAGAGGCTTAAAAATTTTTTACTTCAGAAATTTCTCCGTACCTTTGCAGTCGCAAATTATAGAAAAGTTTAACAATCAATCTAAAATTTACAATCATGTCAGAAATCGCAGAAAGAGTAAAAGCAATCATCGTTGACAAACTCTCAGTAGATGAAAACGAAGTGACTGAAGCAGCTGAATTCACCAAAGATCTCGGTGCCGACAGCCTTGACACTGTAGAACTTATCATGGAATTTGAAAAGGAATTCAACATGACTATTCCCGACGATAAAGCATCCGACATCGTCACCGTGGGCGACGCAATCGCTTATATCGAAGAGAATCAGGAAGCCTAATCGACTGCCAATCACCTAAAAGTAACCAATTTCTTAAATGGAATTAAAGAGAGTAGTTGTCACTGGGCTGGGCGTGTTGTCGCCGTTGGGTAACGACGTGGCCTCAACTTGGAAGAATGCCCTCGCGGGAATAAGCGGGGCAGGACCGATTACTCGATTCGACGTATCAAAATTCAAGACCCAATTTGCGTGTGAGGTGAAGGATTATAACGAAGCCGACCACTTCGACCGCAAAGAAGCCCGCAAATACGACCGCTACGCACAATATGCGATCGTCGCGGCAAACCAAGCCATCGCCGATGCCAAGCTCGACGACCCCTCGGTCGATAAGGACCGTGTCGGGGTCATCGTGGCTTCGGGCGTGGGCGGAATCCGCTCTTTTGAGCTTGAAGCCGGCGAATATGCCCTCAACGAAGATAAAGGGCCCCACCATTCGCCTTTCTTCATCACCCGCCTTGTTCCAAACATGGCTCCCGGCCATATCTCGATCCTTCACGGATTCCATGGCCCTAACTACGGAGTTGTGGCTGCTTGTGCCTCCTCCACAAATGCAATTATCGACTCTTTCAACCTCATCCGCCTTGGCAAAGCCAACGCCATCGTCACAGGCGGAGCCGAAGCCCCAATTTCGACTTCAGGGCTTGGAGGTTTCAACTCTATGCACGCCCTATCGGTGCGCAACGACGATCCGCAAGGCGCGTCGCGTCCATTTAGCGCTTCCCGCGACGGTTTCGTCATGGGCGAAGGCGCCGCCATTTTAGTGCTTGAGGAACTTGAACATGCCAAAAAGCGCGGCGCAACCATCTACGCCGAAATCATCGGCGGAGGCATGTCGGCCGACGCTTACCACATGACTGCCTCCCACCCAGAGGGCATCGGTGCCCGACTCGTCATGCTTAACGCCCTCGACGACGCCGGCATCAAGCCCGACGACATCGACTATATCAACGTCCACGGAACGTCAACCCCCGTGGGCGATGTCAGTGAGGCTAAGGCTATTATCGACGTTTTCGGGAAGCACGCGTATGATCTCAACATCAGCTCGACAAAGTCGATGACCGGACACCTTCTCGGTGCCGCCGGCGCGCTTGAGGCCTTGTTCTGCATCATGGCTGTCCGCGAAAACATCGTCCCGCCCACGATTAACCACGCCGACGACGACTGCGACGAAAACATTGACTACAACCTCAACTTCACTTTCAACAAAGCGCAAGAGCGGGAGGTCAACATCGCATTGTCGAACACGTTCGGCTTTGGTGGACAAAATTCGTGCGTTATAGTCAAGAAATTCGCTGAATAACGAAGAATCGAATCCCTATGATAATCAACTTCCGGACTTGCCCGTCAAGCCCGGAAGTTTTTTTCAGAATTTCCGCAAAGTCTATCATAATCCGATTGTCGATGAAACGCCGAGAACTACAAGCGTGAAAGCCTACAAGCCGACGACGATATGGCGTAAGCCACTATGGCCACGTGTCAGCGGGCTTCTATACGATTCGTTGTAGCTGACGCGGGGAGGCTTGGGGAAGTATAGTGGCAAGATGCTCGAGGATGAGTTGCCGCGACTCATCGGGGCTGTTAGCGCTGCGGCAGGCTTCGCGACCGTAGCGGCGCTCGGGAGTGGTCAGTAGCGCCCATCCCCAGCCGTATTCGCGGCCGTGACGGTCGCGTGGATAGACAAAGTCCTCGGTGACAATGCGGCATTGCATCTGCAGACGTGTGACGTAAGAGTCGAACATACTCCGCATCTTCGGACCGGTGAAACCGCACATCGCCCGCAAATCACGTGTGATCATGCTGCCATGCTCCTTCAATGTGAGAAGTATGGCCTCCTCGACCGACCCTGCAACCGGTTCGGCGGAGGCGCTCCTTCGCCAATTGCACAGTTCCGGCCACCATCGCCGACTGACAAAACCGGCTTTCGATGCGAAGAATTTGCCGTAAATACAGTTCCCCTCGGCTATGGCGGGACCTTTCCACTTCCAAAGCGGCCAGTCCCATCCGCCATCGTCGAAAGTGACATATCGGCAATCGTCGTCGGCCATTGCCTCGGCGTTGAACCCCGGGATTCCACTCTCAAGAAGAGGAAGAAATCCCAATCGCTCCACAGCCGCCAACAAGTCGTGAATGGATGAAATCGTAGCTGTCATTTGACAAAACGGTCTAATCGCCTATTTTGGACTACATTTTCGCGGGCTTGGACTCAAGAATACAAGCCCGCGAATAATGATGCCCCGTTCGGGTCAAATCTTCAGTTCAGGGTCAGAGGATTTTTTCGAGGGCTGCGGTGTTGCGGCGGATTTCTTCGTCTGTGACTTCGTAGTTGGTGAGGTCGTTGGCGAAATAACGGTCGTAGGCAGTCATGTCGATGAGCCCGTGACCTGAGAGGTTGAACAGAATCACCTCGTTGCGGCCTTCCACTTTGGCTTTGAGGGCTTCGTTGATTGTGGCTGCGATGGCGTGGCTCGATTCGGGCGCGGGGATGATGCCTTCGGTGCGGGCAAAGAGGGCCGCAGCCTTGAAGGTGTCGAGTTGGGCGATATCGACGGCGTCGATAAGTCCGTCGCGTTTGAGTTGGCTGACGATGGCGCCGCCGCCGTGATAGCGCAGGCCGCCGGCGTGGATATTTGCCGGCGAGAAGCCGTGGCCAAGCGTGTACATGGGAATGAGCGGAGTGTAGCCGGCTTCGTCGCCGAAGTCGTATTGGAAAACGCCGCGTGTCAGTTTCGGGCACGACGACGGTTCGGCGGCGATGAAGCGTGTGGAGCGCTCGCCGCTGAGGTTGTGGCGGAGGAATGGGAATGCGATTCCGCTGAAATTCGACCCGCCGCCGAAGCAGGCAATGACCGTGTCGGGGTATTCGCCCGCCATTTCCATCTGCTTTTCGGCCTCAAGCCCGATCACAGTCTGATGGAGCGACACTTGGTTGAGCACCGAGCCGAGCACGTATTTGCAGTTTGGCGTTGACATGGCGAGTTCGACGGCTTCGCTGATGGCTGTTCCGAGCGAGCCTTGATAGTCGGGCCGTTCGGTGAGGATGGCGCGGCCGGCCTTAGTTGACATCGAAGGCGACGCGATAACCTGTGCTCCGTAAGTCTGCATTATTGAGCGCCGGTAGGGCTTCTGCTCGTAGGAGATTTTCACCATATAGACGGCGAGTTCGAGTCCGAAGTGCTTGGCGGCCATCGACAGGGCTGCGCCCCATTGGCCCGCACCGGTTTCGGTGGTGATGTTGGTGACGCCCTCGGCCTTGCAATAGAATGCCTGAGGAATGGCGGAGTTGAGTTTGTGGGATCCCACGGGACTCACCGACTCGTTTTTGAAGTAGATGTGGGCGGGTGTGTCGAGGGCTTTTTCGAGTGCGTAAGCGCGCACGAGCGGGGTGGGGCGCCATATACGGTATTGTTCGCGCACCTCGTCGGGGATTTCGATGAAGCGGTCGGTGTAGTTTAGCTCTTGGTCGCTGCCGGCTTTGGAGAAAAGCGGGTAGAGATCTTCGGGCTTGAGCGGTTGTTTCGTACCCGGGTGGATTAGCGGTGCCGGTTTGTTGGTCATGTCGGCGATGACATTGTACCATGCTTTTGGAATGTCGGCTTCCGCAAGGACAAATTTTTTAGTTTTCATAATGTGAAACAGTTATTATTTAGTTATTAAGTGGATTTCTATTAATTTTGTTGCTATTTAGTTCGTTTTAAAATCTTTTTGAACGGGGAATTTATAGAAATCCCCGAGGGGATTTCTATAAATTGCCTTTCAGGAAATTCAGAGATGATATTTTGAAGATGCTTGGCAGGAGAGAGGGAGCAATGCGGGCAT
>CADBML010000145.1 GCA_902795825.1 uncultured Bacteroidales bacterium | reverse complement strand
GCTCCCGTATGTTGCGTTGCCAACGCAACTCACGCAACCTTTTTGCTCCCGTATGTTGCGTTGCCAACGCAACTCACGCAACTTTTGCGGCGCGGGGCTTGTTTTTTGGCTGAGTGTTTCGTAACTTTGTCTGCGGAAAAAGACACTGCGAGTGTCGTTACTATCCTTAAGAAACGGTTATTCGTCATGAAATGAAACAGATATCAGTCATGAAAACCATTTTTTCGCCATTCATTGCGGTCATATTATCCTTTGCCGCTTTCTGCGCCTCGGCATCGACCACTGTCGATTTGCAGGGCGAGACATTCACCGTCGACACCCTGCGCCACTATAAGGCCGGCCCGGGAATGTTCCACACTCAACTTCGGCTCACTTCGCAATCCACTGCCAACCGAGCCATGAATGTGTTCGTCGTCACCACCGACGTGGATCAAGCGCAAAATGTCGAATTTCGTGTGGGGCTCGGCAACGACTCAATCCATACGGTGGAGAGAATCTCCGCATACGCCGCACGCCACTCCAACGCCAACGAGCACTACATAGCAGGCGTCAACTCCGACTTTTTCATCACATGGGCTCCATGGGTGGGCGTGCCCAACCAATCGACAGTGATTGACGGACAAATCGCCACCACCACCTCGATGGACACTGCCGCAGGCGTGCGCGGACACATGATTCTCGGCAACGACAACACGATGTGGTGCGACACTCCGACAACATGGTTTTCGATGACGGTAGATGCCACGGGGCAGACTTATGCAATCCGTGAAATCAACAATGAGATGAATTGCGGCAATGCCGACATGATTTTTTCCAACCAGTTCAGGGGAAAAACTTCGAAATTCGTCACCACTTGGACCACCGAAGTGGCCGTGGTTCTTGCCGACGGCGAGACGTGGAAAGTCAACGCGCCGGTGAAGGTCAAGGTGGTGGGCGACGTGACCACTTCGGGCAACCGTGCCATTCCCGCCGGCGGCGGCGTAATTTCAGCCGGATCCGATGCCGCTCCTGCGCTTGCGGCGCTCAAAGACGGCGACCTGCTGACGCTTCAATTCAACTGGCATCTCAATAATCACAATATCAATCCCGACATCAAGGAGATTGCCGGCGGCGACGTGGTGATTCTCAAAGATGGCGAGACCCAAATGGAAGCCGACCGCTTCATCAACGCCCGCGACGGCTACAATCCGCGCACGATGGCCGGATGCGACGCCAGCCGCCGCCGTCATGTGTGGTGCGCTGTCGATGGCCGCACGGCGCAATCGGCCGGATGCACTTATCCTCAGGGCGCCGACCTTATGCGTTTCCTCGGATGTGTCGAAGCGGTCAACTTCGACGGTGGCGGTTCGACGGGAATGTGGCTTGAAAAGCCCGGAATAGTCAATCATCCATCGGACGGAAACGAGCGCGCCGTAGCCGAAGGCCTGTATGCCGTGCTGGTGGCTCCCGCCGATGATGAAATCGCTGAAATACGCTTCCTCGACAATGCTATGCAGTTCCCAAAATACGGCATTTACAATCCCGTGGTTTATGGCTACAACCGCTATGGACAGTTAATCTCCACGAATGTCGAGGGGTTCACACTCTCATGCCCGTCATCGCTCGGCGAAATCATCAACGACGGCACGACATTCTTTGGCAACGGCGACGGCTATGCGGCATTGACCGCCACCTACAACGGACTGACCGCCACAATGCCTGTGAATGTCGTGGGCACAAGCGCCCCCGAAATGAAATATTCTTCGGTTCTGCTCGACAAGTATCACCCGTGGGCTGTCGAGGTGCGCTCTGACGTGAACGGCACATATATGGACATCAGCCCCGAAGCGTTCGCTTGGTCATCGACCGACGAAAGCGTGGCTACCGTCAACTCAGCGGGCGTGGTGCAAGCCATCACCGACGGCACAACCACCGTCAGCGGCGAAGTCGATGGTCACTCCGCCGATGTGGCGGTGAAGGTGGAGAACCCCACCGACCGGCGCATGCAAGCTCTCGGCGACACCGATGTGACTACACTCAGCCTGTCGAAGTCGGGCATAAAAAGCATCGCTATTTCGTCGCTCGAAGGGGGATGCTTCGCTGCCGACTTCGTGCTCTCTTCCACACGTTCGCCGCTTTTGACCATCACCACCGACAGGACGCTCTGGAGTCTGCCCGATGCCGTCGAACTCGCCATAAACAAGGGAACGGCGACAATCAACGCCGTAACGTTCACATTCAGGACAGCCAACGGCTCATCCGCAATTAAGCATAATATTAAGGACATTCCCGACGATGATGAATTTGTCATCACTGTGCCTGTGGGCGACATCGCCGACCCCTCCGACATCGGCATTTATCCCTTAACACTAACTTCGTTGGCGTTCACTTTCGGCGGCAAAACTTCCACCGACTATCATTTTGATGTGCCTGCATTCAACTGCCTCTATCTCAACGCTCCCGACGGAGTGGAACCAGTCGCCACCGATGGTCAGTCATCGGCCGTAGTGGCCACCATCTACTATAATCTACAAGGCGGGCGCATAGTCAGTCCTTCGGCGGGGCAAGTCGCAATTCGTGTGGCGGTTCATGCCGACGGAACGGTGACCGCCACAAAATGTGTGACGAAATAAACGTGAGTTCTGCGTAAGAACACAGAGGATAAAATAAGATCCTCCCCTAGCAGGGGAGGTGGATGCGAGCGTAGCGAGCAGACGGAGGGGTAGAACCCTGCCGAAGCAATGCCGATTAGGTGCGAAGCAAAACGTGGAGGCGAGCGTAGCGAGCAGCCGGAATGGCAGAGATGCAAACACACTACCCCTCAGTCACTTGCCCTTCGTGCTGCTTGACAGTTCCCCTGCTAGGGGAGCATTTTTGGAGGTCGCTTGCGAAGATCCTCCCCTAGCAGGGGAGGTGGCTCGAAGAGCCGGAGGGGTAGAGAAACAAACGCCGTTTTTTTTATGTTTTTGCTTTTACTGATTTCATAGCATGAAATGCGTCGGTTGATGTTGGTGGTAAATGACGTAAACTTGTTTACTGGCATACACCACCGGGTGTCAGTTGATAATAGGCGCGGCATTGTGCCGCGCCTATTAAGGCTGTGCTTATTTAATGAGATTGCCAAGGATGTCGCGTGTGAGTTCGCGAGTGGCTGTGCGGGTGGCCGCCGAAGTGGCGTTCTTCACCACACGGCCTGTGGTGCTCGTCTTCGACTTCGTTTTCTTGCCGGTAATCTTGTCGGCGACGAAAGTGCCGAGAATAGCGGCGAAAGTGGAGGTGATGGCGGTCATTACGGCCTTGAGCACTTTTTTCATCACTCCGGGTTTCTTTTTCTCCTTCTCTTTTTCCTTGTCGGCTTTTGCCTGCTCTTT
>CADBML010000144.1 GCA_902795825.1 uncultured Bacteroidales bacterium | reverse complement strand
TCTTCGCGTCGGCGTTCGTCGTCGGTCTCTTTCGCCACGACGGTGTAGTAAGTGGACGACATTATGCCCTCAATCGACTTTTGCGGCGAGAACTGCAGCTTGTTGGCTTGACCGTAAAGTCCGGCTTCTGCCTGTGATGTGCGGCCGATGAGCAGAGAGAATATGTTTTGAGCCACCTGAGTTGTGATTACCGACATCATCAGGTTGACGCCGAAACGCCACAACTCGCCGAACACTTTGCGGTCGAATTCGATTTTCAAATGCCATTTGGTGGTGACTACAAGATAAACGAACATGAAGAATTGGTAGCCCACCGAGAGGGCGACAACAGCCCAGTAGCGCATCCCGAAGTAGCCGAGTGTGATGGCGGTGCTGACTGATGTCACTACCGTAATGACGCTGATGAGCGAGATTTTCTTGAATTTCAGATTGTAGCGCAACTTGGTCATGGGCATGATGTTCATCGCGCCGAACACTGCGCCGAATCCCAGCACTCTCACCACCGCTTCCGTCTCTTCGGGGGTGGAGAACATCGAGCCTATCAACGGAGCGAAAAGATTAAACGCGAGGCAAAGTGTGGAGCCCGCCATGACATTGAACCAGAAGAGGGTGTTGAAATCGCGGTCGGTGGCATTTTGCCGTCGCATCACGCCGTCGCTGAGCCCGCAGTCGTTGAATACGAATATCAGCTGGGTGAATATCATCAGGCTGGTGACGATGCCGAAATCCTCTTTGGCGACGAAATAGCTTAACGCGACATTTCCGACTAACGAAATGCCGTTTGCGCCGAAACGTTCGAGCGCCGCCCAAAGAAAATATGCAAGTTTCATCCTCTGGTGAATTTTTAGCGGTGCAAATTTACAATAATTTGCCGACTATTTGTTAATTTTGCAGAATAAATGTTTTGAACCTCGTATTATTTGAATGTTTACGTTTGATTTTTCGGCGTTGGAAATAATCCTGTTGTCGTTGGCGGCGTTTGCCGTGGCGGCTCTGTTGGGGCTTTATTTGCCCTCGGTGGTGAGGGTGAGCCGGTTTGCCCGCTCCCAGAGCCGCTATAATCCTGCCGAGGGGGAGAAGCTTCCAGATGTGTCGGTGATTGTTTATGCCAACAACGACGCACACAGCCTTATGTCGCTCGTGCCGGCGCTGATGGGGCAGGACTATGCCGGCAAGTTTGAGGTGATTGTGGTCAACGACGGCTCTTCGAGCGAAACCGACGACGTTGTCAGCCGGTTTCAAATGGCATATCGCAACCTCTACCAGACATTCACTCCGGAGCGTACACGCAATTTGAGCCGGAAAAAACTCTCCATTTCTATCGGCATGAAAGCCGCCAAATATGATTATGTGGCATTGGTGATGGCCGATTCGCGGGTAAATTCCGACACTTGGCTGGCGTCGATGACCCGCCATTTCCTCCGCCCGGGCAAAGAGTTGGTGATCGGATATGCCGCCCCCGACGAGTCGATGCTCACCGGCCGTGGCAGCCGCTTGCGCGCTTTCGACGCGCTTGTAGATGACGTGGAATATCTGTCGCAGGCCATAATTGGAAATCCTTTCCGCGGGACGGAGTATAATCTCGCTTACTCAAAACGCTTGTTCTTCGCCAACAATGGTTTTTCCGATTTTACCCACCTCATCAATGGCGACGACGACATATTCGTGGGAAAGGTGGCAAAGAGAGGCCTGACGGCTGTGGAATTGTCGGAGCCCTCGGCAATTCAGAAGTCCACGTCATTTCCCGCTTATTTCTATCGCGACGCCAAACTCCGCTATATGTTCACCTCGCAATTCAACAAAAACGCGGTCCATCTGCTGACGGGATTTTTCTCGCTTCTCATGTGGCTGTGGTTGCTGGCGTCGGTGGGGGCATTGGCTGTCGCCGCCACTAATCTTGTGGTAGCCTGCATAGTGACGGCGTTGAGTCTGGCTTTGTGGCTGCCGGTTTGCTTCGCTTGGCGGCGCGCATCCGACGTGTTGATGAGCCGGAAAGTTTTCCTCTCCGCCCCGTTTTGGCTTCTTGTGCGTCCGTTCAACACTATTAAATATAAACTTCGCTTGCGGGCTGAAAAAGAATCGCACTACACTTGGTATAGCAAAGGCTGATGCCCGTCAAAGAAACTATTGAATATGGAACCGCTTTCACCATCCTACATTTATAAGCGCGCGTCGACCGACGGCATAATCATGGGCGCATGTTTTATCGGCTTTTTCGCCTGCTCGATGTTGTCGTCGTCATCACTGATTCTGAGTCTGTTGGGATTTGTGCTGATGTGTACTCCTCCCTTCCTGCTGTATTTCCTGCTCCGACGGAGCCATGTGTCTGTCGGCGGCCGCCTCTCCTATTGCCAGCTGTGGATTGAGGGAACACTGACAATGGTGCTCGGCTCGGTGTTTCTCGCAATCGTGACATTTATTTATCTGCGGTGGGTGAACCCCACATTCCTCGCCGACCAAATCACCGCCACGGTGGAGATTCTCGACAAACTCGGACCGGACTATGAGCCGCTATCGGAGGCAATGAACACAATGCTCGCCGACGGAGAACTGCCATCGGCTGTGCAGGTGGCCGGAAGTCTCATCCAGTCGGCATTCCTCACCGGAGCTGTCGTTGCCGCTATTGTGGCGGCAATAGTCAGAGCTGTCAAAGTCAAATCATAATTCCTCATTCACCATGGGGACTTTTCAATAATCAAACTTACACCCTTTCAAATGGACATTTCAGTAATAGTACCCTTATACAACGAAGAGGAGTCGCTGCCCGAACTCGCTCAATGGATTGAGCGTGTGATGGACGAGAATGGTTTCTCTTACGAGATTCTTTTCATCGACGACGGCTCGACTGACCGCTCGTGGGATGTCGTAAACCAACTTCGAAAAACTAACCCGCGCATCGGGGGAGTCAGTTTCCGCCGCAACTATGGCAAATCGCCGGCGTTGAACACTGGCTTCCAGCGCGCTAAGGGCGACGTGGTAATCACTATGGACGCCGACTTGCAGGACAGCCCCGACGAAATCCCTGAACTTTACAGAATGATTAAGGAGGATGGTTACGACCTCGTTTCGGGTTGGAAACAGAAACGTTACGACCCGCTGTCGAAAACCTTGCCCACCAAGCTTTTCAACGCCACGGCCCGTCGCGTCAGCGGCATTAAACTCCACGATTTCAACTGCGGGCTGAAAGCCTACCGCAACAAGGTGGTGAAGCATATTGAGGTCTATGGCGATATGCATCGCTATATCCCTTATCTCGCAAAGAATGCCGGTTTCAAGAAAATTGGCGAAAAGGTGGTTCATCACCAAGCTCGCAAATACGGAAAAACGAAATTCGGTCTCGACCGTTTCGTTAATGGCTATCTCGACCTCATGACGCTTTGGTTCACCGGTAAATTCGGCGCTAAGCCCATGCACTTTTTCGGACTTATGGGAAGCCTGATGTTCTTTATCGGACTTATCGCCGTGATTGCCGTGGGCGCCATCAAACTCTATAATATGCACTCCGGCAATCCCTACCACCTCGTCACCGACTCGCCCTATTTCTACATCTCGCTCGTGACGATGATTCTCGGCACTCAACTGTTCTTGACCGGTTTCCTCGGCGAACTTGTGGTCAGGAACTCCTCGCGCCGCAACGAATATGAAATTGAAGAAGAATTAAATCCTGAAAAAAATGTCAAATAACACTCCAATAGAAGCATACCCTCATTTCTACAAACTGTCGGCGGCACGCTATTCCTGCCGCAACTACAATCGGGAGCCGGTTGGCCGCGACGTGCTCACCGCTGTCGTCGATGCCGCTCGGTTGGCCCCCTCGGCCTGCAACCGCCAGCCATGGGTGTTTGTTGTGGTTGATGAAGAAGGCCCTGCACGCGATGCTATCATGAAGGCCTACGACCGCGAATGGATAGCGTCGGCGCCCGCGTTTATCGTGGCGTGTGGCAACCATGCCGAAGCTTGGCATCGCCCCGCCGACGGCAAGGACCACACCGATGTCGATGTCGCCATAGCTGTGGAGCATATATGTCTCGCCGCCGCTTCGCTCGGACTGCAGACTTGTTGGATCTGTAACTTCAACGCCCCTATGGTGGCGGAAGCCCTCAATTTGCCCGAAGAAATGGAGCCGGTGGCGGTTATACCGATCGGCCATCCCGCCGAGAACAACATCGTGCCTGAAAAGAAGCGTAAAACCACCGACGACATTCTCCGATGGGGAAGTTTCTGAAAAGCATATTATCGGCCGCTCTTGGCATGGCTCTTTTGTCGGCGTGTAATTCGACGGGCTGCATCGACAACGGCAGTAGCCTGCCTCTGGCCGGCTTCTATTCGTCGGCGACGAAGGCAAAGGTCACTATCGCGTCGCTCACTGTGGGCGGCGTCGGTGCGGCGAACGATAGTCTTCTTATCAACAACTCCTCAGCGTCGCAGGTGTATATGCCTTTCCGCGCATCCACAAGCTCCGTGAAATACTTCTTCCACTACAATCAGGAAGGCATCGACGACGATGCCCATAACGACACTATCCGTTTCGACTACGAGTCGATTCCGTATTTCGCAAGCGAGGAGTGTGGGGCTATGTTCCGTTACCGCATAACCAATGTGGAGCATACGTCGAAATTCATCGAGTCGGTGGAGATTGTCGAGCCTTTGGTGACTAATATCGAAGAGGAGCGCATCCACATTTATTTCATAACTTCAGAATCCGACGACGAATGACACACCTTCGCGCCATATTGACCGTTCTCGTGGCTGCAGTGGCCGTTTCAGCGGCATCGCAGCGCCGTGTCACTCCTGTCGATACCGATGCGCCGGTGGTGGTCTATACGAAGGCGGAGCGTGATAAGGTGAGAAAAGACAGCATCGCCGCCGCCCGCGATTCGATTAAGGCCTCGCAGGCTCTGACTACCAACTACCCGCTTCTCCACAACCTGACTGTCGGAGTGAATCTTTGGGATCCCGCAATGCGGCTGATAGGCGCGGACTATGGACTTATCGGCGCTTCGCTCGACCTCAGCATCCGTAACCGCTTTGTCGCCTCGTTTGAGGCGGGGGCGGGAAATGCCGACCATCAGGGCGACAACTATCGCTATAAATCCCCCTTAGCCCCATTCTTCAAAATTGGGGCTAATTATAATTTCATGTTCCGCAAATCGCCCGACTATCAGTTGATGTTAGGTTTCCGTTACGGTTTCTCGCCATTCAAATTTGAAGTGGCCGACGCGGTCGATAAATCGACGTATTGGGGCGGCCATGAATCGTTTGCCGTGCCGTCGCAGTCGGTGACGGCGGGCTATCTTGACGCGCTGCTTGCCATCCGTGTCAAGCTTGTCGGAAACCTGTCGATGGGCTGGAGCGTGCGCTATCACAAATTGCTCCACGGCGGAAAAACCGACTATGGCGAAGCTTACTACATTCCCGGATTCGGCTCTCGGGGGAGTACGGTTACGGGCTCATTTTCAGTTTACTACACCCTGCCGCTCCACAAAACGCCCTCTGCGGCTCCCGCTAAACCTGCCGACAACAATGAAACGGAAACGACCGAATAGGGTGGTGGTGATGGGTGCTTCTTCGGGCATAGGCCGACTTGTGGCAATGCGGTTTGTCGAGGCTGGATGTCGTGTGGCCGTTGCCGCACGCCGCCTCGACCGTCTTGAGAAAATCCGACAAATGGCTCCTGAAAGAGTGTTGACATCCGAAATCGATGTTACAGCTCCCGATGCGGCTTCTAAGCTCGAGGCTCTCATCGACTCGCTCGGTGGCGTTGATTTGTATTTTCACGCCGCGGGAATGGGCTTTTATAATCCCGACCTTGACAACGACAAAGAAATGGCCACCGTGGCCACGAACGCCGAAGGGTTCACACGTTGCGTCGATTGCGTGTTTCGCCGAATGGCTGCCAACGGCGGCGGGCATATCGCCGCAATTACCTCAATCGCCCAGACGAAAGGCATAGGCATGGCCCCGTCGTATAGCGCTACGAAGCGGTATCAGACCACTTACCTCACTGCCCTTGAGCAGCTTTCGAAAATCCGCCGACTTGGAATCTCATTTACCGACATCAGACCGGGTTTTGTTAATACCGACTTTCTGCGTGGCGACACTTACCCCATGCTTATGAAACCCGATTTTGTGGCCGACAAAGCCTATAAAGCCACTATTAAACGCCGACGCGTGGCAACAATCGACTGGCGTTACCGGCTTCTTGTGGCGGCGTGGCGGCTTCTCCCTCGTCCCTTGTGGGTTCGCCTCAACATCCAAAATTATTCCTAACTCCTCATTCCTAATTCCTCATTCCTAATTCCTCATTCCTCATTCCTAACTCCTAATTCCTAACTCCCATGACCATCGCCCTTTGCAGTGACCACGCCGGTTACGAACTCAAGAAAAAAGTTATCGAACATCTTCACGAACGCGGAATCGACACTCACGACTTCGGCACATATTCCGAAGAGTCGTGCGACTATCCCGATTTCGCCCACCCCTGCGCCACAGCCATAGAAAACGGAGAATTTGACTGCGGCATCGCTATGTGCGGCACAGGAAACGGCATCAACATCACCCTCAACAAGCATCAAGGCATTCGTGCCGCCCTTTCGTGGACAGAGGACATCGCCCGCCTTGCACGTCAGCATAACGATGCCAATGTGCTTGTTATGCCAGCTCGCTTCATCGATGCCGAAACCGCACTTCGCATTGTCGATGTTTATCTCGACACTCCCTTCGAGGGAGGTCGCCACCAGCGACGAATCGACAAAATCCCCGTCAAAGCGGATTCCGTTAATTGATTTTGCGACACTAACCGCAATTAAACTCATGTCATGAAAAAGTTTTTATTTACAGTGGCATTTGTCGCAGTTTTCGCGACGACGGCTTGCTCCAACAATCAGAGTGTGAATCCTCTTGTCGAAGATGAGAACACGTCGGCAACCACCGAAGGCAAGGAAGTGCCCTTTGAGGTGGCAAGAAACTATTTCTTCCGCAACGACCGTTCAGCCCCGTCTGACCCGAAAATCCTCACCGAGGAGGACTTTAACAACTTGTTCGGCATGGCCACGACGATGGGGGGAGGCAGGCAAACCCACTGAAATCGACTTCTCCCGCCAGTTCGTGGTGGCGGTTGTAATGCCTGTAACCGACGTGGCTACGGAGATAACTCCGGAAAAGATGGTGGAGCGTGATGGCGTTCTGCATTACCGCTACACGGTTGCGCTCGGCGAAAAACTCACCTACACCATCCGCCCGCTGTCGATAGTGATTGTAGATAGGAAATACGCCGATTGTGAGGTGGTGCTCGAACCGTGACCATCCCTCGCCGTCGTCGCCGAACAGCAAAATTGCGATTTTTCGTGGGGTGTGCAACGATTTTTCATACCCGCTTTGTATTTTTGCGGTAAAACATGGCAAATATGGCAAAGAATCTCTCTCAACAATACATCTGGCTTGCGGAAACAATCCTTTCCGCCGAGCGGATCACATTCAAGGAAATAGCCGACAAATGGCGCACATCGGTGGCAAATCACGAAGGGTCGCGTCTTAGCAAACGCACTTTCCACAACTGGAAAGTGAAAGCGGAGGAGGCTCTTGATTTGATTATCGACTGTGAAAAGTGCACCCCCTACAGATATTACATCGGCAATGTCGATGAGCTGAAGTCGGGCTTCAAGTCGTGGCTGATGTCGTCAATGTCAACATTGGGGTTGCTTATGGACAACGTCAAGTTGCGCGACAGAATACTTCTCGAACCGGTGCCGACGGCCGAAGACAAACTGCCCGTCGTGCTTAGGTCGATGCAGGAGGGCAAGTGCCTTGAGGTGGATTATCACGGTTTGTGGAGCGACAATGATTCGCACCTCACTCTTGAGCCTTATTGCGTGAAGCTTTTCCGCCAGCGGTGGTATCTCTTGGCGCGGAGTGTCGCCGCCGAGCATGGCGACCTGCGGGTCTTTTCGCTCGAGGGCATCTCAAACGCCGTGATTTCCGAGTCAAAGTTCGCCATGCCCGACGACTTCTCGGCTTCCGACTATTTCTCAGAATTTTTTGGAATCATCGCCGACCGCAATGTCGAGCTTGAACTCGTGAAAATTAAGGCCGACGAAGTGCAAGCGCGCTACATCCGTGCCGTGCCGCTTCATCATTCGCAGTCCGAAACCCCGCTTGCCGACGGCGGAAGTGTATTCTCATATTATCTCCGTCCGCATTACGATTTCGTTCAACAAATCCTGTCGCTTGCCGGACGTGTGGAGGTGCTGTGCCCCGAAAGCCTCCGACAAACCATTGCCCAACATCTTAAAACCGCACTCGACATCTATGCCCAACCCTAGAAAACAAGCCGTTTTGACCGACTTCGCCGCCATCGACTTCGAAACCGCCAACCAATGCCCTTCGAGCGTGTGCTCCGTGGGCATTGTCGTGGTGCGCGGTGGCCAAATCACCGACACGTTTTATTCCTTAATTCGTCCCGAACCAGGATACTATAGCATTTGGTGCACTCGGGTTCACGGACTGACCTTCTACGACACAGCCGACGCGCCGGTCTTCCCCGACGTGTGGGCTCAAATCGAACCGCTGATCGAGGGTCTGCCGCTCGTTGCCCACAACAAGGCTTTCGACGAACGGTGCCTGCGGGCCGTATTCCGGACATATATGATGGACTATCCCGATTACGACTTCCATTGCACTCTGACTGCCTCGCGCCGTCTTTTGCCCGACCTTCCCAACCACCAACTCCACACTGTCGCCGCCGCCTGCGGATATCAATTAGAGAATCACCATCACGCCCTCGCCGACGCCGAAGCCTGCGCATGGATAGCCAGAAAGATATTGTGACCATTTCCGAACAAAAGTTGGTTATGATGAAAAAAGTTTATAAATTTACAAACGGAAAGGAGAAGTATGAAAGAAGACAAAATAGCACATTGATGACAGCATCGGAGATGCAATTGCCTCGAAGAGGCTACATTTCTTTAACCCCATGTCAGCAACCTCGAAGAGGTGCGCCACATAGGGGAGAGACACACCCCTCCGCTCCGCAACAACCTTAGAGAGGTTGAACAACTATCACAATTGACATTTATGAACCACATTTTATAAACCCTTTTAAAAACAACACAATTATGACAAACAACGAACAAAACACCGAAAATAGTCACGAGGTTGAGTGGCTTATGCGGAAAATCACCGAACAATGCCCCAACGCAGCCTACGCCCGACGAGCACAAGCGCTCGCTATGGATGTTGTCACCCACTACGGCATAATTAACCTCGATGCCGAGGACGTCAACTTGATCCTCGACTCGCCAGGCACATTCGCCGCCTTCGATGTGGTCATCGACGACGACTGCCCTAACCGCGGCGACGAGCTCGTCAGCCAACTCACAGCCCAAACCGCCGGTTTCGGCAAAATCAACTCCATTCTCTTCTACCTCTTTTGTCCCGACAAACGCCAACTGGAATTCGGCGATATACAACCATTCTCAGAGTGGTTGCAGAATCATCCCGGCAGTGACATTGTCTGGGGCACGGCAATCGACAACCAGTCGCCCACCTCCCTCCGCGCCGTCGTCCTCCTCAAGCACGACTAGCCATTTATGATTAAGTCTCAGATTCTACAGATTCTCGTCCTGTCGGAGTATTGCGAGCCGCAGTCTCGTACTGTACTCTTGACAAAACAAATAATTATCCCTAACTTTGTAGATGAATAAAAATCAACAAAACCAAAACAATATGACAGAAGACAAAAAGGCTGAAAACAATATTTGCCTTAAAAGCATCAGCGAACTCCTCGGAATGAAATTCTTTATTCCGTCGTATCAAAGGGGATACAGGTGGACAGAGCAGCAGGTGAAGGACTTGCTGGAAGATATTTGGGAATTTGCAAAAAAGAAAAAGCAGGAATATGAGTTCTATTGCTTGCAGCCACTTGTCGTAAAACTTATGAGTAATAACGATAAACAAAAAGCCCAATTAAACATCAATGAAGAATGGTACGAGGTGATTGATGGACAACAGCGTTTAACTACTATATTTTTAATTCT
>CADBML010000143.1 GCA_902795825.1 uncultured Bacteroidales bacterium | reverse complement strand
GCTGAGGCGAAGCCGATTCGCCCATGTTAGAAGAGAATTAGGAGGGCGCCCTCGAAAATGCTCACCTAGCGGGGGAACTGGCACGCAGCTCGAAGGGCAAGTGACTGAGGGGGTAGAAATTTGGATGTAATATTTATACTTCAGAAAACTCAGATCAAGAACTGAGGATTCAAATATACATTTGCATGAAAAAACGGCGAAAAATGTCAAAAAATATGCTGAAGAACATTTTTTTGTGGAAATATGAAATAAATTTAAAAAATTTTAACTAACTTTGTCACGATGTTTCGAATTTTGGACTTAACTTCAAAAGTATTATATAACAAATCTAACAAAAAGTAAGTATGAAAAAGCTGTTTCTATTACTGTTGACAGTTGCCACTTTTGCCCTCTGTGCGTCGGCTCAGACGCGTACGGTGCGTGGTTCTGTCGTCCAATCCGGCGACAACGAGCCCATCGTTGGGGCATCTGTCAAGGCTGTCGGAGGCGGCGCGTCCGCCACAACCGACCTCGATGGCAAATTTGCCATGCGTGTCCCCTCATCGGTTAAGGAAATCTCCGTATCTTACGTAGGCTGCGCCACCAAGAAGGTGCTTATTTCCGACGAGGACATGCGAATCACCCTCGACGCAGAAAACGAACTCGAAGAGGTCATCACCGTCGCTTACGGCACGACCAAGAAGGAATCCTTCACCGGTTCGGCCGATGTGGTGAAAGGTGAGAAACTCGCAGCCCGCCCCGTGTCGAACATCACCAAGGCCCTTGATGGCCAAGTGGCTGGTGTCCAGATGACTACCGGTTCGGGTGCCCCTGGTTCGGGCTCATCAATGATGATCCGCGGTTGGGGCTCACTCAACGCTGACACCGCGCCGCTCTACGTTGTGGATGGTATTCCTTTCGAAGGAGCCATTTCCGCAATCCCGGGCTCTGATATCGAAAACATCGTCGTCCTCAAGGACGCTTCTGCCGGCGCTCTTTACGGTGCCCGCGGTGCTAACGGTGTTGTCCTTATCACCACCAAGCGCGGCAACAAGGAAGGTAAAACCAAAGTTGAGCTTTCAGCCAACTGGGGTTTCATCAGCCGTTCGCTCCCCCGCTACGACACTCTCGACGAAAAAGGCTATCTTGAAGTCCTCTTCCAAAGCTTCCGCAACCACAATATGGATGCCGGAATGACATGGTCGGAAGCCGGACAACAGGCCATCCTCGACATGACCGTCGGCGCTGAAAAGATTTTCGGTGAAGACGAGCAGTACAACCCCTTCAACTATAAGTTTGCCGAACTCATCGACCCCGAAACCGGCAAAATCCGCGACGACGCCAAGCTTCTCTATCATCAGGACTGGCTCGACACCGCCATGCGTAAAAACCCGATGCGCCAGGAATACACCGTCCAGTTCTCCGGCGCGAACGAAAAGACCAACTGGCGCTTCGCCCTCGGCTATCTCGACGAGAAAGGTTTGGCTCAGAAATCTTCGTTCGAACGCTACTCCGGACGTATGGCCATCGACACTAAAGTGACCGAATGGTTCAAAGCCGGCATCAACGCCAACTACGCACGCACCGAGAGCAACTCGACCTCTACTTCGAACACCGACTCATCAACGGGCAACATTTGGAATTCTTGCCAAATGATGGCGCCGATTTTCCCGGTGTATATGCTTAACCCCGACGGCACCTATGCACTCGACGCCGACGGCAACCGCCAATTCGACTATGGCGCAAACCGCCCCGCAGGCGCATCGGCCAACTATAACGCCATCGGCACCCTCACCGACAATAAAATCGACACCGGCAGCGACTGGTTCTCGGCCCGCGCCAACGCCGTCCTCGGCGACCTCCGCACAGGTCCGATCCAAGGCCTTAAGTTTACCGTCAACTACGGTATGGACCTCTACACACAACGCGGCCTCACTTATCGCAACCCGTTCAACGGCGACGCCGTTTCGCTCGGTGGATCTTCAACTGTGGCTCAAAACCGCTCGTTCTCGTTCACCCTTAACGAACTCCTCGGCTACGACCGCAAATTCGGTCAGCACCACGTCGATTTCCTCGTCGGTCACGAATTCTACAAATACAACTACAAGTATCTCTCCGGCTACAAGACCGGCTTCGCATTCGGAGGCCTTTACGAACTCGACGCTGCCGCTAACGTGCAGGATGCAAGTTCGTATCAAGACAACCACGCCATCGAATCAGTCCTCAGCCGTTTCAACTACGACTTCGCCGACAAATACTACTTCTCAGCATCCCTCCGTACGGACGGCACTTCGCGCTTCTATAAAGATAGCCGCTGGGGCACATTCTGGTCGGTGGGCGCTAACTGGCGCATCTCGCAGGAAAAATTCATGGAAGGCGTAAAGGAAAAAATCAACAACCTCGCCCTCCGCGCAAGCTATGGTGTGCAGGGTAACGAATCGCTCGGCGGCCTATACGCATGGCAGGCTCTCTACGCTCTGGGCTACACCAACGGCTCCGATCCCGGCGCATTGGTGTCTTCGCTCGCAGCTTACGAACTCCGCTGGGAGAAGAACGGCAACTTGAACATCGGTCTTGAAGGCCGTCTGTTCAACCGCTTCAACTTCAACATCGAATGGTACAACCGCCGCACGAAGGACATGCTCATGGACTATCCTCAGGCTCTTTCGACCGGTTTCGAAAGCTATCCGAAGAACATCGGCAACATGCGCAACATCGGTATGGACATCACTCTCCGCACCGACCTTATCAACAACAGCAACCTCCACTGGGACCTCACTCTCATCGGCTCATTCGTCCGCAACAAGGTGCTCAACCTTGCCGACAAACCTGAAATCGTCGGCTTGATGACTGTCCGCGAAGGCGAACCCCTCTATTCGTTCTATGTGGCCGAATCGGCTGGCGTGGATCCCACAACCGGCCAACCCGCCTACTGGGCTTACAAACCCATGCTCGACGACAATGGAAATGAAATGGAGGACAAGTTCGGTCATCTCATCCCCGACCCCTCAACACGCTACATGACCACCGACGTCACCGAAGCATGGACCAAATGGCGCAAGCTCTCGGGCAACCGCATCCCCGACTTCTACGGTTCGATCGGCACAAGCCTCCAGTATAAGAACTTCGATTTCACCGCCCTCTGCACTTATTCAATCGGCGGCAAGATAATCGACACGAACTACATGACTTTGATGTATGGCAACTATACCGGTCAGGCCAAGTCGAGCCACCTCGCCCGCGCATGGCAAAAGCCCGGCGACATCACCGACGTGGCTCGCGTTGACATCGGCAAGACGCACTACTACACCGACGCCGACCTCATCGACGCTTCCTACTTCGCCATCAAGAACGTAGGTCTCGGCTACACACTCCCCCGCACTTGGCTTAACAAGATCAAATTTGAATCAGTACGCTTCAGCGTGACCGGCGACAACCTCTTCCTGTTCAACCGCCTCAAAGGAATGGACAACCAGCAGAGCTTCTCCGGCTCGGCAAGTACGGCCTACACCCCGACACGCACTGTTTCATTCGGCATTGACGTAACATTCTAATCTTTTTAAACACGACAACATTATGAAAAAGATATATTTATTCTTGATGTCGGCAGCTTTGCTCGCAGGATTCTCCTCTTGCAACGACGAGCTTGAAACCGCTCCCACCAACGCCATCTCCGGCCCGACCGTGTTCGGCGACGCTAAAAACGCCGAATCGACCATCAATGGCATCTACCGCCTCCTCCACACCCCCGGATGGTCGTCGAACTGGCCCACTGAAAACATCGGTCACGCCGGCAACATTCTCGTCGCCGACCTTATGGGCGAAGACCACCTCATGGCCGCTCAAGGTCAAGGTTGGTTCTATGAAGATTACCGTCTGAATGTCCACGGCGACTACACCCACACTTCAGGACGTTCCTACGCTTTATGGAAATTCTACTACACCATCATCTCCAACGCCAACTACATCATCGGCAACCAAATCGGCGGCAGCCCGACTCTTGCCGACGAAATCTACGGCCAGGCTTATGCTATCCGCGCTTGGGCATACTTCTACCTTGCCCAATTCTACGCAAAGAGCCCCGATAAGTATGGCGACACTCCTGGCGTGCCCTACTACGACCAGCCCACCCTCGCCGGCACGGAAGGCAAGGCTCGCGGCACCGTCAATGAAATCTACGCTCACATGCGCGACGACATTGACAAGGCTATCGAATATCTCGCAAAGGAGAAGAACCAAAAGAACCTCTCCCACATCGACTACTACACGGCTCAAGGCATCAAGGCCCGCATCGCTCTCGTTCAACGCGACTACGATGCAGCCATCGAAGCCGCCAAAGAGGCTATGACGAAACCCGGTTGCGGTGTGCTCGAAGTAGCAAAATTCACCCCGATGACTAAGGCAGCCTCCAACTGGATGTGGGGCGCAATCATCCAAATTGCCGACCAAGCCAGCAACTACATGTCGTATCTTTCACACATGGATGCCGACTACCCGGGCCACTATGCCGAGAAAGCCAACCAGTGCATCTCGACGGGCCTTTACAAGCTCATCTCCGGCGACACCCGCCGCTCCGCTTGGTGGGAAGGCGCATTCTCTTCGCGCAAGTACAACCAAAAGAAGTATGTCGGCACGACTGAGGACTACGCTGCTTCCGGCACAGGCGACATCTGCTATATGCGCTATGAGGAAATGATTCTTATCAAGGCCGAAGCCGAATGTGCAAAAGGACAATTCGGCGCTGTTAAAACCACGCTC
>CADBML010000142.1 GCA_902795825.1 uncultured Bacteroidales bacterium | reverse complement strand
CAAATGATTTCAAAACAAACAGTAACGACAATGAACTCTTTCGTAAATTCAGGATTATATTCGAATCTACTTGACGGTCATTCGGTCAGAATGCCCGCATTGCTCCCTCTTTCCTGCCAAGTATCTTCCAAATATTCTCTCTGAATTTCCTGAAAGGCAATTTATAGAAATCCCCTTTGTCAAGATAATCGGTTGGTGTTGATGGCGTATGCCCGTAAACAAGTTGGCGTCATTTACCATCAACATCAACCGACGCATTTCATGCTCAGAAATCAGTAAAAGCAAAAACATAAAAAAACGGCGCATGTTATGTCGTAGGAAACAATAAAGGCAATTTACGGAAATCTCCGATAGGGATATTATACAACTTCGCTCTAGTTCCAAACCAGTGTGGACGTTATTGTTTGGACTGGGGGACAGGGAATGTGTATATGTTCCGTCGACGCGGCATTTTTTTTGTTTTTGTTTGTTCAGCGACACAGGTTTATGCAAGTGATTCTGCTTTTGTTTTTTGTTTTTTTGTTCTTCTGTCTTATGTCATTCCGTCGCGAAGCCCAATTCCTCATTCCTCATTTCTCATTCCTCATTCCTCATTATGCATTAAGCATTATGCATTGTCCTAATGTTCTTCTGTCTCATCTTGAGGCCAGGGGTCACTTTCGCTCGTCGGGCATAAGACGTCGGATATGGCTTGCCTTGAACGCCCAGCAGGTGTTTTGCTCGAGTCGGCCCGGGAGCGGCGGCAGTCCTTTCGTTTCCACAAAGTCGCGTCCCATTGCCATGATGCCGAACACTTTTCCGTCACGGAATATCGGGCATCCGCTAGAGCCGTGAGTGATTTTATCCACCGTGGCAAGGCGAATATAGCCCTTCTCGTCGTTTTCCTCAAGCACAAGTCCGCGTGTCGCCACTTGCCTGAGGCCGTCGGGCTTCCACTGCCAGCAGACGATGTCCATCTCGTCGTGCGGCTCGGCATCGGCATCGGCCAGCGATAGCGGACTGCGCAACGCCGGCACGGGATAAAATGCCACGTCGAAGCCATGTTTGTCGACCGTCGCGGGCTGTTTGGGCAGCCAACGTGAATATTCCAGCGGAATCCAATGGCTTCCGTTGAGGGCATAGAAAGTCGATTCGCGGTCGAGCACATGCGCGGCTGTAATTAGGTATCCGTCGATGCAAAACGCTGTGCCGGCAAACGACCGTGTGTCGCCGTTCGCGCGAAAGAGGGGCATCACAAAATTGTCAATATCCATCGGGGCAAATCTTTTGCATAAGCTATTTGCAAAAGTTGAGCCAAATTTGGTCGTCGCTTGATATGAGCGAAATATGACCACTTTTTTTGATGTTGTGAATGGTTTTTGACAAAAAATTGCTAAATTTGCGAATAGTAAAATAAAACAACCGATATATGAAAAAATTCTACTCCATTATCCTTGCCGTGGCAGTGGCAATGTCGGTCGAAGCGTCGGCTGAACTGACACTCGCCGGACGTGCTCTTCTCAACCGCCAGCACCGCGCGTCGGCCAATATTGTCATCGATCCCATCAGCCGTCAGCTGAAGGCTCTTCCGAAGCAGTCGAATATTTTGGCAACGGTGGAAGTCGCGTCGGACGATGCCGTCGATGCCCTCCGCGCTTTGGGCTGTGAAATCCGTTCGGAATCCGACGGTTATGTGATTGCGATAATTCCCGCCGACCGCCTTGAGGAGGCTGCCGCCACCGAGGGCGTGGCTCGAGTCAGTCCCGCCCGCCGTTTGGCTACGAAACTCGACAAGGCACGAGCCGCCACCGGCGTCACGTCGGTTCATAGCGGTTCGGGCATCAGCCAAGCCTACGACGGAACGGGCGTTGTTGTCGGCCTTATGGATTTCGGCGTAGAGCCTAACCACATCGCTTTCAAAAACTCTTCGGGCAACACAAGCCGCGTCAGGGGCATAACACATTTTATCGGCGACCCCGCATATCCTTCCGGCAACCCGCAGGAAGGTGTTCCCGCTTATCAAAAGAATATGTATTCCACGGCGGGGCAAATCGCCGAATTCACAACCGATAATGAAAGCGACTCGCATGGCACTTACGCCCTTGGCGTGCTTGCCGGCGGATATACCGGCAATTCCTACTACGGAGTGGCGAAAAATGCCGACATTTATGTGGCTTGCGGCTCCACGTTCGACGCGAATATCCTTGAGGGCATTGAGGATATTGCCAAATATGCCAAACGGGTCAACAAGCCTTGCGTTATCAATCTGTCGATGGGTTCGAACCTCGGTCCGCACGACGGTACTGACACTTTTGGCAAGTCGCTCGCCAAAATAATTAAGAACTACAACGCCACAGTGTGTGTCGCCGCTGGCAACGAAGGCACCGACAAACTGTCGATCATCAAATCAATCACATCGACCAACAACAGCTTCAAAACAATGCTTATGGACAACGAGTATGTCGGGGCTAAAGGCAACTTCATTTCTGGTGGTATCGACATTTGGAGCAACTCTTCGCAAGCGTTCACTGTGCAGCTTTCAATCTACGACATAAAAAACAAGCGCGTAATGTACACGATGCCCTCCATCGCCGGCACCACTTACGGCGCATATAAATATGTGTCGGCTTCGGCCTACGCCACCGAGGGCGATTACACCCCGTCGGTTATGAACACGGCATGGCCCGACGGCTATTTCGGTGTCGCCACACAAGTGGATCCCTCCAGCAAACGCTATCAGGCTCACATCGACCTATCCGCTTTCAATGTCAACAACTACAAAAACAATATTGCGAACAACTACCGCATTGCCATCAGCGTCACAGGCTACAACGGGCAGACCATCAGCTGCTATTCCGACAATTATTCGGTCTATTTCTCCGGTCAAGGCGTTTCGGGCTACATTGACGGTACCCCCGAAGGCTCGATTTCTAACGAATCGTGCGCCGATGGAGTGATTTCCGTGGGCTCTTGGGACTCCCGCGACAAGTACACCGACCTCGCCGGACGAAACTGGGATTTCCAAGAGTCGGTCATCAACAGCATTACTGCCACTTCAAGTTATGGCAAGAAGCCCGACGGCACTAAGCTGCCGCACGTCGTCGCCCCAGGCAACATAATCATTGCTCCGGCAAACAAATATTGCATAAACTCCCTTCTCGACCTCGGTGTGCTTCCCGATGTCAACCAACTCCCGGCCAAGACCGGCTCGGAATACTGGAATGTCGCAAGCGGCACGTCAATAGCTTCGCCTATGGCCGCCGGAATCGTGGCGCTTTGGCTGCAGGCGAACCCCACGCTTACACCGGCCGATGTCATGACAATCATCAACTCAACATCGAAGAAGGACTCCTACACAAATTCGGCTTCGGCAAAGGCGGGCGCAGGCAAAATCGACGCTCTGGCAGGTGTGAAGAAAGCCATCGAATTGGGTGGAGTGGAGGAGGTGATTGCCAACGGCAAGTCGCCAATTATTGTCGAGAACGACAGCAAGGGACATCTGAGAGTGCTCGCAGCGGGCGAGGACGCCATTGATGTAAATGTCTATAACCTTGCCGGTCAGGTGGTTGCCACTGTCCGTGGCGACGGCGGCGAGGCAAGCCTTGATTTGCCGTCATCCGGAGTGTTCATCACCTCTGTCAAGGGAGAAAAGTCATCTGCCGTGGCGAAAGTAATCGTCCGCTGATATTTTCTCAATCAACGATTTAGATGCGAGAGGGCGTTTTTATATGCCCTCTCGTTTTCTGTGTTGTTTTGACAGGCAAATGAGAATGTTTTGAATGAGAGTGTTTTGAATGAGAGTGTTTTGAATGAGAAAATATACATGATGCCAAAAAGATTAGTGGCGATTTGTTGCGAATATTGCCATAAATGTGTAAATTTGCAGGTTAATAACCGATATTTATAACAAATCGTACGCATTATTATGAATGTAAATGATGTTTTGGCCGACTTGTCGCGCCGTTTTCCAAATGAACCGGAATACCTACAGGCTGTTTCGGAAGTGTTGAAATCTATCGAAGATGTTTATAACGAATATCCAGAGTTTGAGCGATATAACCTTGTGGAACGTTTATGTATCCCTGACCGGATTTTCACGTTCCGTGTGACGTGGACCGACGACAGCGGCCGTATTCGCACCAATATGGCCTATCGTGTGCAGCACAACAATGCCATCGGGCCGTATAAGGGAGGCATTCGTTTTCATGCTTCGGTAAACCTATCGATACTGAAATTCCTCGCTTTTGAGCAAACGTTTAAGAACTCATTGACCACGCTCGCAATGGGAGGCGCAAAAGGTGGCTCGGATTTCTCGCCACGCGGGAAGAGCGACATGGAAGTAATGCGTTTCTGCCAAGCCTATATCCAAGAGCTATGGCGTCATATCGGACCCGAAACCGATGTGCCGGCGGGCGATATCGGTGTAGGCGGACGCGAAGTGGGCTATATGTTCGGAATGTACAAGAAGATGGCGCGCGAGCATAGCGGCACATTCACGGGAAAGGGTCTCGAATTTGGAGGTTCGCTTGTTCGACCGGAGGCCACAGGCTACGGGAATGTCTATTTTCTTCTTAATATGCTCGCCACCCGAGGCATCGAACTGAAAGGAAAACGAGTGGCCATCTCCGGTTCGGGCAATGTCGCCACCTACACAGCCGACAAGCTTCTCTCACTTGGGGCGAAAGTGGTCACGATGAGCGACAGTGACGGTGTGATACACGTTCCCGACGGCCTGACTCGCGAGCAACTTGACTATATCTTCACTCTCAAGCAAATCTATCGCGGCCGTATTCGTGAATTTGCCGAAGAATATGGATGCGAATATGTGGAGGGTGGCCGCCCATGGAGTTTCCCTTGCGACATAGCCATGCCTTCGGCAACGCAGAATGAAATCGACGGCGATGATGCCCGTGCTCTCCTTGCCAATGGCTGCATTGCTGTCAGTGAAGGCGCTAATATGCCGTCAACTCCCGAAGCTGTCGATGAATTTATAAAAGCACGGATACTCTACGCACCGGGCAAGGCTGCGAATGCCGGCGGTGTGTCGGTGTCGGGTCTTGAAATGGCTCAAAATTCCCAGAAATTGTCATGGACGGCCAAAGAAGTCGATGATTATCTCCACCGCATAATGAACGACATCCACTCTCAATGCGTCAAATATGGCTCGGAGGCCGACGGCTACGTCAACTATGTGAAGGGCGCTAATATTGCAGGCTTCATGAAAGTGGCCCGCGCTATGATGTCGCAAGGCATTTTATGACATTTTTCAGGACATTAACGGTGATTGTCACAGCAGTGTCGATGTCGGCGGGGGTAAAAGCCGCCGACTTCGGCACTGTCGTGGACGTGGGTCAGTATTCACTGATAGTCTCTCCCTATGCCTACAAGGCGTTGGGCGGCGCTACACGTTCGAGTTGGGGACGAATGTCAATTTCAAACGCCGCGGGTGCGGCCGTAATGATCGGTTCGGTGTGGGGCTTGAAGCATATCGTCGATTCTAAGCGTCCCGATGGGAGCGACGGAAAGTCGTTTCCGTCAGGCCACACGGCATGGGCATATCTCGGTGCGAGCGTGATAGATTACGAGGCCTGTTGGCGGTCGAGGTTATATCCTCTGGGCGCTTATGCTTTGGCCTCGGCCATAGGAGTGCAGCGGGTCTTGTCGCATAGGCATCGACCTACGGATGTCGTTGCTGGAGCCGCCATCGGAATGTGTGCGGCCCGTGTGGGGTATTTCCTCCATGATTTGGTGGCTTACCGTTCGTTGCCTCGGCTCGGCGAATTGCCCGAAAACGGGTCGGTCGGCGTGTCGCTTTCCTCGTCTCTTTTGTTCCCCCTTAATCCGCCGTCGCTTATCGGTTACAAGGGTGCTTCGTCGGCAGAAATGTTGACATCAGCGGATGTGGATGTGCCTGTCAACAGTCGTGTCAGTGTGGGCGGTGGGGTAGGCCTTCGCATGCGTGCCATTACGTCGTTGGGGGAAACGCCGGTAGCCGACGTTGAAAAGCGAATCGTTCCGCGGGTGACGGTCGCATACAGTCGTCAGCTTGGCAATTACTTCCGGCTGGGATTGAAAGCGGATGCCGGAGTGGCTGTGGATGTGTCGGATTTCGCTGGCGAGATGATGTCACGGAGGATTTCGCCGCGTGGCGGAATCGGTGCCAGTCTTGACTTTTTTTCATCGGAATGCGCCACCACTGGCGTTGTCGTCGGTTATGACCTTACTTCAGTGAAATACACTTTTGGGCATTCCACGCCTGTCGATGTGTCAAAGATGGTTTCATCGATTGAAATCGGTTTCCGCACACTTTGGCGGTTTTAGGCGTTTTTTTCCGGATAATAGCCCGAATGACGTTATTTAGCGCCAAATTTTGCCAACTTCAAAACTTTGGCTCCCTTTGCTTTTAAGTGAAGCCATACAGACGCATCGTGTGAGAGCGTTATCTTTTGTTTGCTTCCGCCGATAATGTCGGTCGCGGAATAATTCCCTTCCGCGAGGCCGATGTGCTCGAAAGCGTGCGAGGGGATGTTCACACTGATGTTGGCGGGTTTGTCGTCGAAATTCACTACAATCAGCAACACTTCGTCATCGTAATGTCGTAAAAAGGCGAAATGGCGTGCGGTGGAGAATGAAGGATTGTCGTAGTTGGCATAAGTCAGGTCGAAGAATCCGCCGTCGGAAATCGCTTTCGAGGAATTGCAGAGGTTGAGCACTTTGGAATAGGTGGCGCGTAATGCCAACGATTTCTTTGTAGCTCGTCGCGACAGGTAATCGCGTACTGATTTGATACTCCAATAGTCGAATATGGTGGTGCGACCGTTAGGCCCGCTGAATCCTTCGTCGTCTTCGCCCTTTTCGCCGAGTTCCTGTCCCTGATAAACCATGAATGCTCCAGTACCGAGCAACGCACTCACCACGAGCGACGGCAAAGCGTTTTCGGCTTTATGGGCATAAAATGAGGAGGCGAACCGGACTTCATCGTGGTTTTCGAGGAAGTTAAGCATGTGGGGCTCAATGCCATCCACCCTCTGCCAGCAAGAAGTGATGGCGTCGGCGTGCCATCCGTTGCGTTCGATGCCCACAAGCATGTCGTAGAGGTTGACTTTGTCGTAGAGATAGTCGAATCCGGCATCGATGAATGTGCGATAGAGATCGACATCGTAGATTTCGGCAATGAATAATAATTTGGAATTAATTGCCTTTATTTGTGGAATGGCCCATCTCCAAAATTCTACGGGAACCATAAAAGCCATGTCGCAGCGGAATCCGTCGATGCCCATTTCTGTCCAGTAGCGGAGGATGTGAAGCATTTTGTGCCATGTGTCGGGAATGGGGTCGAAATGACGTGAGCCATTGCTGTAGTCAATGCCATAGTTGAGTTTGACTGTTTCGTACCAGTCGTTTTTGTGAGGGCGTGGCGAGAAGCAGTCGTTTCCGGTGGCGCGAGCAGGATTTTCGCAATAGCCGCTAATGTCAACGCCATCCACCGATAGCGGCTCGTTCATATAGTAGAAGTTGTTGTCGTGGGCAAAAAAACAGTCGGTTCGGTCGTTTGTCCCAAAATCGACCACTCCGCTCGGTTTGGCGTCGGAAACGTAGTGCCGTGCCACGTGGTTTGGCACAAAGTCAATCACCGCACACATTCCGCAGTCGTGGATGCGGCGCAGCAATGCTTTGAATTCATCTATTCGGTTATCGATATTTTCGGCAATGTCGGGGTCGATATCATAATAATCCTTGATGGCGTAAGGTGAGCCGGCCTTGCCCTTTACGACGGCGGGGTTATCGGAGGCGATGCCGAAAGCGCTGTAGTCGGTGGCTGTGGCGTGTTCGATTACTCCGGTGAGCCATACGTGGGTCGCGCCGAGGCTGTGCAGGTCGGTAAGAATCTCGGTGGTGATTTGATTCATTTTTCCCACACCGTTTTGCGATATGTCGCCGCCGCGAGTGAGTCGAGAGTTAAGGTTGGTGTATAGACGGGGAAACAGTTGGTAAATTACTGGTTTCATGGCTAATTGCAGTGGTTATTCTTCGTCGGCAATTTCGGTGAGGTCGCGCATTTCGCGGTACTCGTTCCATTCGGGATCATCTTCAAGATACAGCGATATGGGCAAAAGCGGAAAAGGCTCGAGTGCCTTGTTGAAAATACTTTCAAAAACGCGTGTATTCCGGCAATATAATACTATGTTGCGCTCATTGTCGCCAGTGTAGATGCCGGTGACGATGGCTATCGGGTCGCGGTCGAAGGCATTTACGATGGCGTCGGTGGCATCGCCCATCAGCTTCGACGTGGCAAGGTCGGGCATGCCCGAATTGTCGCCATCGTAAGGCCATGTCACTTCAATTCTCACTGTGTATTTGCCCGATTCGATGTAGGGCTCCATGTCACGGCGGCCAGTCACCATAATCGGTCGACCGTTGTCGCTTTCGGTGGGGGTGGTCCACCAGTCGGATTTTACTCTTGCCATTGCTGTCAGTTATGCCGGGTTTTGTCGGTTCTGACTATAAAATTACAACAAATCCGCTTGACACACAAACAAAATGCCATTTTTTGAAAAAAAATGTCGGAATGCGAAATCGGATGCCCAAAAATTTGCTCCTTTTGCCGAAAAAAGTTAACTTCGCAAGTTGAAACAACTCCTATCACGAAATGCTTAAGAAACTATTGTCGTTCGTTGTGGCCACGCTTACAGTTGTCGCAGTTTTTGCTCAACCTAAGCGTGAGGTTCGTGCCGTGTGGCTAACCACTAACGGCGGTCTGGACTGGCCTAAAAGCGTTTATAACGTCAACAAGCAGAAGCAAAATCTTTGCGCCATCCTCGACGAGCTTGCCGCAGTCAATATTAACACGATTCTTTTCCAAGCCCAGGTGAAAGGCGATGTGCTGTGGGACTCGACGATACAGCCTTTCTACCGTTATGTTACGGGCAACCCATCGTCGTCGATGACTTACGATGTGAGTAAATTCGTGATTGAGGAGTGTCATAAGCGCGGAATGGAGTGCCATGCTTGGATAGTGCCTTATCGTATTGGTTCCTCGACCTATTGGAAAGCTTACTCATCCAATGTCCACAAGCACGTCGCGGAGCAGCATCCCGAATGGGTTGTGGAATATGAGAGTAATTATTTCCTCGACCCGGGTCTGCCGGAAGTTCGTGAGTATCTTCTCGACGTTTATAGAGAACTGATTGCAAATTATGATTTTGACGGCGTAAGTTTCGACTATACGCGCTATCCGGGTCAGGATTTCGACGACGATGCCTCGTTCGCCGAATACAACCCTGACGACCTGTCGCTCGCCGATTGGCGCCGCAATAATATCAACACTTTTATGGCGGAATTTTACGATATGGCAAAGTCGATTAATCCGCTGATAAAGGTGGGGTCATCGCCCATCGGCACTTACAAGAATGCCCCGGGATATGGGAATTTCGCGGGCTACACCCAAGTGTATCAAGACGCCATCCAGTGGATGAACTCAGGTCACCACGACTTGATTGTCCCGATGATGTACTACAACGAGAAGCATGGCTTCACTGTCCACATGAACCAATGGGTCAGCCTCATGACGTCACACCGCCAGATAGCCATCGGATTGGCCCCGTACAAAATGATTGACGGCACCAACGACTGGGCTGTCAGCGAAGTGACCGGACAGATTGAGAAGGTGAGAGCCAATAGCGGACTTTCGGGCGTGTCGTTCTTCAGAGCCGACCATGTGATTGGCTCCGAGTCGAAAATTCAGGATTTTTACAACGAGTTGCGTGAGAATTATTTCGCTTATCCTGCCCACATTCCGCCGATGCCTTATAATGGGGTGACCACTCCCGCTACTCCCGCCAATGTAAAGCAAGAACGCGTAGGCAACCAATACATCATCACTTGGGATAAGAACGACGATTCGCAGGCTGAGGCTCCCACGAAATACTACGAGGTGTATCTTGCCAATGGGGGCGTTGTGGATATCGACGATATGCAGACTGTGGTCGGGCACTATGTGACCGACAACCGCTTTGTCTATGAGACAGACGACGAGGGACTTCAATTCGCCGTCAGTGCTTTCGATGTCAACTATTATGAGAGTGCGCCTTCGATGGCTTCGGGCATCGAAAAGATTGACGACCTTAAACCCGCTCGGATTTACTACGCTGCCGACCGGCTCATTGTCACTTCACCAACCGACGTTGTCCGCACTATCGACATCTACGGCGCTTCTGGCATAAGATTCATGACCCGCCGCGTCAATGCCAACGATGATTATGTCGATTGCTCAGCCCTTCCGCAAGGGTTCTATATAGCCGTGGTCAATGTCGCTAACCAGCGTCCTACGGTGGTGAAATTCATCAGATAATATTTTACAAACATTATAAACACAAATTTAAATTATGGACATTACAGGAAAAATCATTCTCGCTCTTCCGGAACAATCGGGTGTGTCGCAAAAGGGTAACAGTTGGAAAAAAAGAATATATGTGCTCGAAACTATAGAGCAGTTTCCCAAAAAAGTGGCATTCACTCTATTTGGCGACAGAGCCGACCAATATCCTCTTAACGTGGGCGACGTGAAAAAAGTGAGCTACGACCTTGAAAGCCGCGAGTATAATGGCCGATGGTATACCGACGTGAATGCATGGAAAGTGGAAGACGCTGTGGTTGATAATGCTTCTGCTCCCGCTGCCGCTCCCATCGCAAGCGCACCGGCCCCCGCTCCCGCGCCGAATCCCATCGACGCCCTCAGTGCCGGTCAAGCCGGTATCGCACCGTCATCCACCGACGACCTGCCTTTCTAACCTGCATTATTTATAATCCGGGATTAAGGGATCTTTATTAATTGCCTGATAGCGTTCGATATAGTAGCGGTTTTTTCTGATTGCTTTCGAACGCGGCAATTTAAAGGGCCTTCAACAAATCCTTCTACTAAGGATGTCAAAACAAGCAAATCGGTCAGCTCAAGCTAGCTGACCGATCTGTTTGTTAGTTAACGATGAGATTCCCGAGGCTGGAGCCGAGACGGCTCTCGAAGTGATAGCTGCGTGCAAATTGCCTGATGACATTAAGCGTGAATTTGCTTGGTTGGCTCATCTCTTTGGGCTCCGCGGTCGTCTGCATCGAAGAAAGGGGAGTAGAAATTTTCTTCATAGGCAAACATCATTATAAGTTATTCAATGATATAACGCCGCCTCTATTATATTTATTATTGTCCAAAAGCAAGAAAAATCGGCTTTAATTGTTAAATTTTGCTAAAATTTGGCTTTTTTGGAATGATAAACGCCGAAGATTCCAAATAATGGCTTACATTTGCAACGAAAATAAAAAAAAATTATTGTCAAACTATAAAATATTATTGCCTATAGCCCAGCTTTACTCCTATTAACATAATTAAAATAGAGTAATGAAAGCAAAATGTGACTTGACCGATGAACAATTGGTCGGCGCTTACGCAGAGGGTGACAATAATGCGTTTGATTTGCTGTTGAGCCGTCATCAGCAGAATGTTTTCACCTCAATATTGCGGTTGACAAAAGATAGAGATCTCGCTGAGGATATTTTCCAAGAGACCTTTATCAAGGCCATCATGTTTATCAAGCAAGGCCGATATACAGAGTCGGGCAAGTTTGGCGCATGGATTACACGCATTGCCCGCAACCTTGTGCTCGACCATTTTCGTCAAGAGAAATCGGAAAGGAACGTTTCAACAGATAACGAGGAGGTAGATATTCTCAACCGTAAGGATTTATGCGACGATAATGTGGAGGATTTCCTTATCACCGAGCAGATTCATCGCGACGTTAGGCGGATCATTTCCGCTTTGCCCTACAACCAGCGAGAAGTGCTCATTATGCGTTATTATCGCAATATGTCGTTCAAAGAAATCGCCGAAGCCACGAACGTGAGCATAAACACGGCGTTGGGCCGTATGCGATATGCGCTTATGAATATGCGCCGCATTGCCGATGCCAACCACATCGTCCTGACCTTCTGATAGCCACGCACCCTCCGAGCGGCTTTAAGCCGACATTATAAATCGCCCGAGCTTTTAGCCCGGGCGATTCCGTTGTATTGGACGGTGCACTGGCAGATAATAGGGGATTCCTATTAATTGCCAAAAATTATATGACGATTTTCTTAGAAGACGAGCCGTGACGAATAATGTAGATGCCGCGGGCGGCAGGCTTCTCTGTCAGTCGGCGGCCATTCAGGTCGAAGTATTCGACAGGCGTGTCGATGTCGGTTGATTCGATGTCGTCAATTCCCGTGTCGGCTGTGGAGATTTTTACTACGGTTGAGGCGGTTTTGCCATTTGAGTTTATACCAATTGTCACTTCAGCCTCGCCTTCGGCGGCTGTGGTGGTAACCACTAGTTCGCCGAGCAAATCTTCGGAATAGTCGATGGTGGCGGAGCTTACGACCGCTGCGTTTGAAACCGAAGTGACACTCTTCTCTATTTCGCACGTGAGATTGTCGGCATCTGCGGCTATGTCGGCGAGCGGAATGCGTGTGGTGGCGTTTTTGGCGACGAACTGTTTAGGCATTTCGTTTATGACAGGTGCGGCGTCGTCGGTAAACACCGGCACACCAGGGAACCAATAGTAGTCGGGTAGGGGATAGATGCCCGTGTTGGTTCCGTCCTTGTCATAGACATATAGCGACACCTTGTTGGTGTAAGGCCCGCCAATAGTCTGGCAGATGTAGAACGATTCATCGACGGGGCTCATGCGGATTGCTGCGCCGTAGATGTAGTTTTTCGCCCCGTCTGCTTGGACATTGATAAGTTCGGTTGCTGTGTTGGTATCGATGTCGTAGCGGTAAACGAAATATCCCGAGGTGCCCACCGACGAGCCGTTGGTCCAATAAAGCGTATTGCTTCGTGCGGAGCCGAAAAAAGTGGTGGGAGTCCATGCGCCCCATGCGGCGTTAGGCCCTTTTGAGTCAAGGTCGATTACGTAAGAGTCGAGAGTCGCGGGGTTGATGCGGAGAATCTTGTTGAAAGAAGTGCCCGAAGAGTTGACAACCGAAGCGTTGACGAATCCGTCTTTTGACCTGACAAGCGAGCCGAATGTGCCTTTGTCGATTATGTCTGTGCCCTGAAAAAGTCGGATAAGGCTGTCGTCGTCGGGATTCACCATGTAAAGCCCTTTGCTTTGGTTGACGATGAACACTTTTCCGCAGGCCTTGAGCATGGAGCCGGTTTGCGAGGCATCGACAATGTCGAGTAGGCCTGAAACTGTGTTTGTGGAAGGGTTATATACGTAAACGCCCTTTGATGTCGAGACGTAGGCCTTCTCCTCGTTAACGACGACTATGCTTCTGCCGTCGGCCTTTGCGCCGTCGGGGTCGATGTCGGCAAGAGTGGATTTAAGTTGCATCGTCGAAGCATCGACAACCACGAGGCGGCCGCCTTGTTTGTCGGAGTCGCCGCCGTCGTTGGCCTGTTTTGAAATGATATAAAAATTGTCGCCGTAGATTTTGCCGTCGCAAGCTGTCGCTCCGAGGCGACGGATGCCTCCATTGGCTTCGGCAATCACACGAAGGCTCCATTCGCCGTTTTTGAAGAAATTGACTGTGGAATTGCCGTGACCGAACCAGTCTTCATTGACGATGAAAACTCCGTTGGAATAATTTGTTGCTCCGGCCGATTGTAAAATTGCGGCAGCGGCGATTGTGGTTAGTAACTTTAATCTCATGTTTATTTGATTTTTATATAAATTTTTGAAAGAGTTCAATGTTGTTGCTGTTTCTTTTGACTTCTTTTTTATGCTGAATAAACAAAATGCTCTCTAAAGCTATTTATGCAAAAAAGCGATGTGGGCCGGAATATCGCCGGTCCGTACCTGCCATTTCATCCTGCCTTCGGGCGAGAAGCAGTAGAGGGTGCCTGACGACACATAGTTGCGGGCATCAGTGACGAGGATTTCACCCGATTCGGGATGGATGGCGATGCCGTAGGGAATAGCAATCGACTGTTCGGTGCCGTCGGTGATGAAATTTTTGCTCACTTGCGAAAGTGTGGCTGTGTCGATTATGCCGTAGGTGATTTCGTTGCGTGCCGTATAATTGTTCCATTGGGTGGCGTAATAGTAGAGCCTGTTTTCGTGGATTGCCATTTCCGAGCAGGCGATGTCGAATTTTCTTGCCACGGCCATTTCACCGTTTGTGTCGGGCTGGAGCAGATATAGGCATGAGCCCTCCTGTTCATAGTTTCCGCGCGAGCTTACCCATAGCCGGCCTTGTGCGTCGCTGGCTATGTGGTGGAGATTGATGCCTACTTGTATTTGCCGGTTGAGCGTGAATGTGTTCATGTCAATCACCGACACACGGTCGTCGTAGTTGGGAACGCGATAGCCGCCCGAATTGGCCACATACATTTTGTCGCCGATGATGGCCATTTCTTCAGGCTGATAGCCCACTGTGATGCGGCGTGTTATCTCAAATGTGGTCGTGTCGATTTCACACACTTCGCCTAAGGGCGATTTCGGATCGACGGCTACCGGACCGACATACGACGAGACGTAGGCTCGCCCCTTGTGGAAAGTCACATACCGGCAGTTGTTGATATCCACCTTTCCCAATCTTCGGCCGGTGCGTGCGTTGAGAATTTCCACTTTATGGGAACAGTTGACAACAACATACAGTTTCGAGCCATAAATGCCTATGTCATTCCCCACATCGCCCAATTCCTTGACAACATTGGGGTTGCGGTCGGCATAAAGGTTGCGGATATAGGTGGATGTGGTGTAGTCGAAATAGTCGAGAGTGCACTTGTTCGAGCCCATATTGCCTTCGTTGACGAGATAGAATCCGAGTATCTTTGAGCCGGGCAATGGAGTGGCGTTCTCGATTATTTCGTATTCGGCGGGGACGACGATATCATCTTCACGGCAAGCCATTGTTGCCACGACGATAATCAGTGTGGATATGAGTAAGTTCAGCCGCTTCATAATTCAAAAGTCAGAGTGAACCGATAATTGCGCTTTGGCATCGGGTAGTTAAGGATTACGTCGTAGTCTTGAGAGAAAAGATTGTTGATTTCGATCTGCGCGCGCGTTCTGACGTTTCCGATTCTGAACGAGCGGAGAAGCGACAAGTCGCTGGTGTACCACGGTTGAGTGTAGTTGTACAGGATGTTTTCCTGTTGGTTGTAGCGCTCTCCCACGTATATGAAGCTGTAGTTCACGCCCCATCCGCGCCATTCGGCATTGGCGACTGCCGAACCGGAGTGGCGTGGAATATAAGGAATTTGGTCGCGATAATAGCGGTCGGACGGGTTTGTGATGTCGATGGCTCGTTGGAATGTGTATTGAGCGCGGAAAGTGAGCGTCAGTTCGTCGATGGGGTTGACTGATGTCAGGGCAGAAATGTCAACCCCGCGGATATCGACGAGACCGAGATTAAGCATAGTCCAACGGAATTGCTGTCCTTTCGGATATGCCACAATCTTATCATGAACTTTGTTGTAATATACGTCGGCTTGGAAGCGCAAGGCGCGGATGGTGCCGAACCGACTTGCGCGGTCGAAGAGTACGCCCAAATCGTATTGGCTCACGCGTTCAGGCGACAATTGGGCGTTTCCCATGTCGGTGTAATAGAGGTCGTTGAACGTGGGCATGCGGAAACTTCGCTTGACAAACCCGCGGATAGAAAATTCGCGCGAATGGAGCGGATAGACCGACACGAAGGCGGCGGGGGTGAACACCCGCTTGTCGTCGGGCGACTGTTGGTTGTGAAGACGGTCGTGGATATGGGTGAGAAGACCGCTGGCTTGGAATTTTACGCGGTTGAAATTCAATGAGCCGGCAATCGCCAGCATATTGGTGGCTCTTTCAGGCCTGACAAAATTATAGAGGTCGGCATTCATCGAATTCCATTGGAAGTCGTAGCTCGCCGAAAGTTTCAGCCAGCGTAGCGGATGCCACATATTTGAGGTTGAGAAATAGGCTTCGTGCTGTCGGTAAGTGTTGTCTACGCGTTGCACACGTTCGTCATTGTTGACGTAGTGAGTGTGGTAGAACGAATATTTGAGGTTGTTGAGTGTGGAGAATTTTTCGCGGATGATGCTGAAGGCCGACTGGACGAAAGTGTTGTTGTCCCATAGCCGTTCGCCGCGTCGCCACACGTTGTTGACTATCGCGCCGGGGATTCCACGTTCCGACTCGTAGTGGTAAACTTTTGCCGACCATTCGCCGTCTTTTATGTCGCCGAAGATGTTCGCCTCGACTCGGAAAGCGTTTATGTCGCCGTTTTGTCGCGTCGCTGTCGTGTCGTAGGCTACATCGCCGGCTGGGGTCACTCGGCGGTAGCGGAATTTGTATTTTCCGGAGGAAGTGAGCCATTCTCCGCCGATGGCTGCCCTAAGTTTCGACGACAATTTCGCTTCGAAAAGTGCCGACGGATTGAATAAATCTGACGAGCCGGCTTTGACTGTGGCGCGGGCATGGAAACGCTCGCCTTTCTCGAAGCGGGGTGAGCGGGTGCGGAGATATACCGAAGCCGCGCTGCCGAAGTCCTTGGCGGGTTGGAGTATGTCGCTTTTTTGTCCGTTGTAGAGCGAGATTTCCTCAACATTGTCGAGCGAGAACTGGCCGAGGTCGATTTGACCGTTTTGCGCATTGCCGAGCTGCACGCCGTCGTACACCACTCCCACGTGGTTTGTGCCCATTGAGCGGACGTTGATGGTCTTAATTCCACCGACACCGCCGTAGTCCTTCACTTGCAGTCCGGAGAAATAACGCAGGGCGTCGGCTACGGTGTGGCTATTGAGGCGTTCGAGTTGCTCGCCCGACAGTCGTTGCACTGGAATCACTTCGTTGTGTGGGAAACGAGCCACGACGGCCACCTCGTCGAGCACAATGCTGTCGCGGCGCACCTCATCTTCGCCGGCACGCATGCCGAGCGTCGATACGATGAGTATCAGAAACAATATTACCGAATGTTTAGCGTAGCTCATACCTCGCAAGCCGTTGCTTATCAAAAGACATAAGGCAGGTTTTCTGACTCGTCTCATCGCTCATTCCGCGACCTTCCCGGCGCTAGGGGCCAGTGGTCAATTTCTTCGGCGGCGATTGGGGCTTAGCCTCACGAAACTCACAGCAGCGGGACTGTTCGGGATTCTCACCCGATTCCCTTTCCAAATGTCAACGCAAAATTACACATTTTTTCCTAAATTAAAGAAAAAATCGTAAAGATAATGTTTGGGTTCAAATAGAGGCTAACTATTTTTGTGACATTGAAAATAAAGATGTATTTTTGTGATAAATAATTGCGTAATAAAAAAATGATATTGCAAAAACGAGACATAGGCATTGACATAATGAAGTTCTTTGCCGTGCTGTTGATTATGAATTCCCATGCCGACATAATGTATGCTAAATATCCATCTCTTGCGACTGGAGGCACAATCGGTAACGTTATGTTTTTCTTCTGCTCTGGGTTTACATTGTTTTTAAAGCCTATGACAGGACTTGGCGGTTTTACCGATTGGTATAAACGTCGTCTTAATCGTATTTTACCTACGCTATTGGCGTTTTTGATATTTGGTTTCGCTGTAATATCACCATGCAGAGTTTTTTTCTTTGGGGAAGGAGATGTTCTTATAAATGATTTTATCGACTTCAAATCGTTCTTTCATATTTTTGTCGATAACGGATGGTTTATAACTTGCATTTTAGCCTATTATGTATTGATTTATTTTCTTGGCTCGTATTTTAACAAGCATTTGACCATTCTCCTAATTGTCTATTTCGTATTGGTCATTGTGTGGTTTTTTGTGACACCTCACCCTGCCAATTATGACTTGTATAATAATCACGCTGGCGGTGGAATTACTTGGATAATGTGGTTTATGTATATGTTGCTCGGTGCTCTTGCCGGTTCCGGCAGATTAAAATCAAACATTTCATCTGTGACCAGCTTTGTTCTTGTGTTATTGTCAATAGCATTGTTCTACGGCTTGTACATTTACTCTAAAACTCCAAATCGGATTTGGCTTCAAGTATTTTCGCTCATTCCTCTTTTTGGCGTGGGTTACTTCTCACATCGATTGTTTAATGGACAGTTGTTCCGCAGAATCTATAAAAACAGTGTTGGGCATGCCATTATTCGTGTAATCGGCGGATTGTGTCTTGAAACGTACCTTGTCCATTTCTATGTGTTTAATGATCTGCTTAACAATATTTTCCCTGCTAACATTGTCATATTATTCGTTGCTTCATTTATCATGGCATACTTCCTCAGGTGTTTGGCTAGATTTATCAGTCAGACATTTAATGACAAACCCTACGATTGGAAAAGTATTTTTTCGGTCTATTGACAACGTATAGACAAGAAAAGAAGGATTGACCCGTCAGGTCAATCCTTCTTTTGATTTTTGGGGTGAAGAATGTTTCTTGTCAGAGGCTTTGCTCCACATTCCACACGAAGGCGCGCAAGCCGAGTTTTGGTCGGGCTTCGTCCATTTCTTTCAGCTTGTCGAGAATGATGCCGACGCGCGCGTCATCGACGACGGTGATGATTGCCGAAGCCATTGAAGGCCAAGCGTGGGAGCCGTAATGGGGCTCGCCCGTTTTCGAGCCGCGGCCGGCCACTTGCTGGCAGGCCGTGAAGCCGCGGCAGTTGCTCTTCTCGAGCATATCGATGATGTTTTCGTAGTGCGCCTGATCGAAGGCTATAAATATCGATTTCATCTTATTCAGCGTTTATTGGTTGGTTCTTTTGTTGTTTGCGGAATTGTTTGCGGATTTTCCGGCGGTTGTTTTTCACGCCATTATATGCAAAGACGCAATAGAGGGCAGGGACGAACAGAAGGGTGAGGATAGTCGAGAAGGTAAGACCGCCGATGACGGCTATACCCATAGGCCTCCACATTTCCGCGCCTTCGCCCGAACCCACTGCCATAGGCACCATACCGAGAATGGTGGTCATCGTGGTCATAACGACAGGGCGCAGACGCGACTTGCCGCCGCGGATGACGGCATTGCGAATCGACATTCCGCGTTCGCGGTTGAGGTTGATATAGTCGATGAGCACAATGCCGTTCTTAACCACAATACCGATGAGCATGATTGAACCAATCATCGACATAATATTGAGGTTGGTGCCGGTAATCAAGAGGATGAGTATCACGCCTGAGAATGCGAAGAGCAGCGATGTCATGATGATGCCAGGGTAGGTGAGCGATTCGAACTGCGAAGCCATCACAATGTAAACGAGCAGGATGATAAGAACGGCGAGCATGCCGAGGTCGGCGAAAGAATCCTGTTGGCTCTCATACGAACCCGAAAGCTCGATGTTTATTCCCGAGGGGAGATTCATCTTGGCAATTTCTACTTGTGAGGCGGCGACAATTTCGCTCATCGGCACTCCGTCAACGATTGTCGAAACGGTGATGATGCGTTGACGGTCCTTGCGCTCGATTGTGGGCGGGTTGTAGGCTTCAACCACCTTGCCGACGTCGCGAACCCGCACCGAGCCTCCGGTGGGGGTGTAAATGAGGATATTCTCAATGTCGGCGATTGATGTGCGGGCATTTGGCTCGTACATCACCTTTATGTCGTATTCCTCGCCGTCTTCACGGAATTTCGACGCCGTCGAGCCGTTGATGCGGTTGCGCAGATATGTGGCGGCTGTGGCAAGGTTTAGCCCATGAATGGCGAGTTTTTCGCGGTCGAACTCGACATGGTATTCCGGCTGATAGTCGGAGCGTGAGATGTTGATGTCGGCAGTGCCCTTGATGCCGCGTAGTATGCGGGTCAACTGTTGCGCCACGGAGTCGGTTTCGGCGAAGTCCCAACCATAAATCTCATAGTCGATTGACGACTGGCCATTCATGCTCTGTCCGCGCGAGCCTCCCACATTCACCAAGGCTTTCTTAAATTCGGGGTAATGCTTAAGGTCTTCACGCATGCCATCGGCGATTTCCACGATGCCGCGTTTGCGGTCGGATAGATTCTTTAGCTTGATGTTGCAAGAGATTATGTGCGTGCCGTTGTCCTGAAGCGATGCGAAAGTGTTGTCGGTCGATGCTTGGCCAACGGTGTAGTTGAATGTCTTTATCTCGGGATATTTGCTCGTCCATTCGTCGTAGAGACGCGACATGACATCCTTGGCGAGTTCCACACGCGAACCAATCGGCAGCTCAAGGTTGACTCCAAGACGTCCGTTGTCGTTTGTCGGGATAAATTCCGAGCCCACGAACTTCATTAGGAACAATGAGCCGACAAAAATGCCGAGAGCCGTTAGGATGGTGATGGTCTTGTGCCCGACGACGAGCTTCACCACACGGGCGTAGAAGTTGTCGAAAGCGTCGAGGCCCTTGTTGATCGGTCCGAACACTATACGGTAGAATTTGCCGTGTTTGTTGTGGAGCCGGAGCATACGCGAGCAAAGCATCGGTGTCAGCGTCAAAGCGCAAACGATTGAGCACACCATCATGATTGTCACCATCCAACCCAATTGTTTGAAGAGGACGCCGGTCATGCCGGTGACGAATGTCAGCGGGAAGAATACGGCGATAAGCGTGAGGGTGGAAGCCACAATCGAGAGGCCCACCTCGTTAGTGCCGTGGATGGCCGCCTGACGGGGCTCGGCACCGCGCTCAATGTGGGTTGTCACATTTTCCAGCACCACGATGGCATCGTCGACAACCATACCGATAGCGATTGACAACGACGAAAGAGAAATGATGTTGAGGCTGTTGCCGGTAATGGCAAGATAGATGAACGAGGCGATTAGCGAAATAGGAATAGTGATGGCGATAATCACCGTCGCGCGCCACCGGCCGAGGAAAGCGAACACCACAATCACCACGAACAAAAGAGCGTAGAGCACAGTTTCGGTGAGGGTGCCGATGGTGTTGCGGATGTTGTCGGATGTGTCGATCATAAAGTCGATTTTCACATCCGAGGGGACGCGACGCTGAAGGTCGGGCAACATTTCACGCACCTTGTTTGAAATCTCTACCGAGTTGGCTCCCGACTGCTTTTGGATAATCACAAGAGCGCCTCTGTGGCCGTTGGTAAATGTCTCCTGCGCGCGTTCTTCTTGGGAGTCGTCAATTCTGGCGACATCTTCAAGATAGACGTTGCTGCCGTTGACCGACCCGACAACGATGCGTTTCAACTGCTCCGACGAGTCGAACTCGCCCTCAACACGAAGGGAGTAAGTGTTGGAGCCAACGTCGAAGGAGCCGCCAGGGATGTTGCGGTTTTCGGCGGCGATGATTGATGATATGGTTTCGACGGAGATGTTGTAAGCCTCCATCTTGATGGGGTCGAGGTAGATATGGATTTCGCGTTCGGCCACACCGGTAATCGACACCGAACCCACGCCGTTGATGCGCGCGAGGGTGTTGGCCACGTTCTCGTCGAGAATCTTGTAAAGTCCGGGCATGCTCTCTTCTGCTTGGACGGAGAGAAGCACGATAGGAATCATATCGGTTGAGAACTTGAAAATGATGGGGTTCTCAGCGTCGTCGGGGAGCGACGACTTCACCATATCGAGCTTGTCGCGCACGTCGTTGGTCATCACGTCGATGTCCTCCTTGCCAAACTCGAATTCAAGGGTGATGACGGAAATGTTCTCGCGCGACTTGGATGTGATGTGCTTAAGGTTTTCCACCGAGTTGAGGACATTTTCGAGCGGGCGTGTCACGTTCTGCTCAATGTCCTGCGCGCTCGCTCCCGGATAGGCTGTCATCACCATGATGGTGTTGGTCTCGATGTCGGGATAGAGGTCGATGGGAAGTCGAGAGAGGGAAAACAAACCGAGGATGATGACCGCCACAAAAATCAGGGAGGTCATAACCGGACGTTTTACCGCACTTGAATAAAGACTCATATTGTTGCGTTGTTAAAAGGATTTCAATAAAGCGGCGTTATTTGTTGTCGGCAGTTTGTGCGGCGGCTTCGGCGGCGGTTTGCGTCGCGGTGGTGTCGGCGGCAGCAGTAGAAGCGGCGGCGGCATTGCCGTTCACGATTTCCACTTCTGAGCCGTTGGTGATGCGTGAGAGGCCCACGGTGACCACTTCGTCGCCGTTGGCAACGCCCGAAAGAATTTCGTATGTGTCGCCCATGCGTTGGCCGAGTTCAACAAATTTGAACACAGCCTTGCCGTTCTCGATTGTATATACGTAATGGTTGCCGGATCCGGTCTGTTTCTCGACAGCGCGGTCGGGGACGACAACGTGTTGTTCTGTTCCGAAGTTGATTTTCACGCGGGCGAACATCCCCGGGCGCACACGCTCGTCGCGGTTGTTGATGGTGATTTCGGTGGCGAATGTGCGGGTTGCCGTTGAAATGGTGGGGTGGATGAGACTTACGCGGCCTTCGAACACTTCGTCGCCGTAAGTGTCGAGCGTTATGTCAACTTTCATTCCTTTCTTGATTTTCGGGAAATCGCTTTCCGACACGTTGATGATGACTTTCACCGGACGGAGCTGCTCGATTGTCAGAATCGGGAGAGCGCCGGGCATGTCGCCTGGGTCGTAATTGCGTGCGGTGACCACGCCTGAGATTGGCGAGGTCAGCACAGTGTTCTCTACTTGATTGCGATATTGGCGGCGTGAAGCGTCGAGGGCTGTTTTCAGCTGGTCGACTGCTTGTTGAGTTCCTGCACCGATTTTCAGGAGCTCGACGGCGCGGTTGTAGTCGCGTTCGCTGTTGGCGAGTTGGATTTTCAGTTGGTCGATGGTGACATCGTCGAGGATGGCCACACGCTGACCAGCGCCGACTTTCGAGCCGACATCGACGAGAATGCGCTTGATGCGGTTCGGTGTCGATGAAGAGATATTGTTGGTCTTGAATGCTTCGACTGTGGCGGTGTATTCCGAAATCTGATCCACGCTTTGGGTATAGACTTTTTGCGTTTCCACCTTCGGCTTTTCCACTATGGTTTCAGCCTGTTGTCCTTCTTTTTTCGAGCAAGCCGCCACTATGAGCGTCAATGCGATAATTGAGAGTTTGAAGTAGGATTTCATATTGAGTTATTGTTGTTTGTTAGCGGGTTGATATTTTTCGATGTCGGCATTGCCGAGGAGAAGCTCAAGATTGCTGTTGGCGACGAGATAATCGTAAATCGACTGATAGTAGGCCAGTCGCGCTTGAGTGAGGGCGAGTTGGGCGTCGCGCAGGTCGAGATATGTGCCGGCGCCGATCTGGAAGCTCTTCTCTTGAATTTCATTTGCTCTTTCGGCTTGAATGACGGTCTCGGCCGATGAGGCAATCTGCTTCACATTCTTCTGTATGTTGTCGATGGCCACTTCCACCTGAAGGTTGATCGAACGTTCGAGATTGTCGCGCTGCCATTTCATCTCGTTGAGCTGAATTTGGGCCTGCTTGATTCTGGCCAGACGCTGTCCGCCTTGATAAATGGGCAGCGAAAGCGAAATGCCGACGGTGGAGTAGGGCGACCATGTGAAGTTTTTGAACATATTGCCGTTCGACATGGATGTCCAGTTGTAGTTGGCCGAAAGGGAGACGGTAGGCCACCAAGCGGCTTTCTGGACATCGAGGTTCTCGCGCAGAAGACGGGTGTTAAGGTCGAGTTGTCGTAGGCTGGTGTTGTCGTCGAGCGAACGGTTGATGGCAAGTGTGTTGGCATACATAGTGCGCTCGTAGTCGGATAGTTGTGTGGTGGGGACGATATCGACGGCTTGCGACATTCCCATCAGCAGGCAGAGCTGCAGGCGTGTGGATTTCACTCCGATTTCGGCTTGAAGGAGTGTCGGCTCGATGGTTTTCAGAGCCACTTCGGTGCGGAGCACGTCAAACTCCGAAGCCGTGCCGATCTCTTTCTTTTTCTTGTAGATGTCGGCGGTGAATTTGGCGTTGTCGTAGCTCTCTTGGATGGCGTTTTGCGAGTCGAGGGCAAGAAGAAGCGCGTAGTAGGAGTTCTTCACCTGATTGATGAGCGACAGGCGCGATGATCGGGCTGTTTCGATATTTTGGAGTATTTGTGTGTCGCTGAGATGAAGGGCCTTCCAGAGTTGCGGTGCCACAATGGGCATTGAGGCGGAGAACCCGAGCGAATAGGAGTTGTCGAGTCCCATCTTGATGCCCTTCTTTGCCGTATCTGCCGCATCTGAAGCGGACGAATCGCCTGAATCGGCCTCGGAGCCGTCGCCCGACGACGAGCCTCCTCCCATCATGCTGCTCATGGCCGACATGTTGAGATACATTGTTTGCTTTTCTATCGTCCGGCTATATTGCCCGGCAAACACTACCGAAGGGAGCAGTTGTCCGAAAGTTTCCTTTTTGGAGTAGTCGAGACGCTCGATTTCCATATCGGCTATCTTTATTGTCGGGTTGTCGCTAAGAGCCGTTGCGATGCACTGGTCGAGCGACATAGTCACGCCTTTGGCAGGAGCTGCCGCAATTGTGGTGGCGGCAGGTGCTGATTGTGCGGTCAAGGCGGAATCGGCGGGCTGGGCGGCGGGAGCGGCCGTTGCCGTCGTTTGTCCCGACACACTGACAACATTGCCAACAGCCAAAGCCACGGCGAATGTTTTGAAACAAGTCTTCATAAAATATACTTACCTTAAAAATGTTCTTTGCTTTTGGAGATGCAAATTTACTGAAATTATCCAAAATAGCCAATAATAAGCCCTGATTGTTCCCAAAAACGCTATTAGTGTGGAAAAAACGGAAAATCTAACGATTCATGAATCGCTAATTCGTAATGCGCATAGCATAAAGCATAATGAATGATTCATAATTTGAAGTTTGTAGAGCAACTCACGACAGAGTCAATAACGACGCATAATTCGCGATTGTTTACTAACGTGAGTTCGGTGAAAGGACATCGGGGGAGTAAAATAAAATCCTCCCCTAGCAGGGGAGGTGGCTCGTAGAGCCGGAGGAGTAGAAAAATAAACACGCTATGCCTCAGATACTTGCCCAGATGGACAACGATTTCGGATGGCACTACCTGCCCAAGTAGGAGATGGGGCAGAACGCGGTGTTCATGCTCATCACGGCTATCATACGCAATTTCTACGAGCGGCTGCTGCGCATTGACACGCTCAAACGATTCGGCATAGAGACCAGGACGCGCATGAAAGCGTTCATCAACAGGCTCATAGCCGTACCCGCGAAGTGGGTGCGCACCGGACGGCAAAACGTGCTCAACCTTTACACCGGCAACACCGCCTATATCGACTTGTTTGCCGAGTACGGATAATCGCCCACTCTTTGCGGCCATACACAACCTACCGCCTGATCACACGCTGGGGGAAAGGGGGTGGAGTACTTCATCGGGTTGAAATCCAGGCTTGATACTTGCTCTTGCTCATGAGAGTTGGGGCAAGTGCTCTTAAAAGCGATGGCGGGAACTATCTTGCGGATTTAAGGAAAAAATGTATCAATAGTTCGTTAAAAAATCGATATATGGCGAAACGGCTATGCCGCGCCGCCAAAGAGTTCATTGAAAATATGACT
>CADBML010000141.1 GCA_902795825.1 uncultured Bacteroidales bacterium | reverse complement strand
AACCGCCGAAGGATTAGAATGGATAACCTATGGCGAGGTGGAAAGCCCATCCCTCGGAGAATTTGCCTATATTGAAATATCCCCGATAGCCTGTGTCGTAAGGGCAGTGGAGCGCAATGCCGAAGTCGGCACGGACCACCAACATCGACATGTCGTAACGCAAGCCCGCGCCAGTGCCGAGTGCAAGGTCGCGGAAGAACTTTTTAAACTCGATTTTGCCGCCCGGAAGCCATTCGTCTTCTTTCATAAGCCATACATTGCCGGCATCGATGAAAACCGCACCTTTGAGGCTCTTCCAGATATTGAAGCGGAATTCGGTGCTGAAGTCGAACTTAAGCGTGCCGGTCCGGTCGAGATATGCCGGATAAAGCTCATCAGTCGGCGGTTTGTAGCGTCCAGGGCCGATGCTCCTTACATTGAACCCTCTGACCGAGTTGGCTCCGCCCACATAAAACTGTTCGCTGTAGGGCACATAGTCGGAATTGCCGTATGCGAACGCCACGCCCACGGCCAGACGCGACACGAGCCAGTCGGTCTTGTTGATCCTCTGATGAAACACCAACTGTGCCTGCCCCTTCACGAACTGCGAGACCGGGGTGCCGAAGAGGTGCGCCTGACGCTTCGCGCCAAAAGCCTTGATTACACCATAATATAAATTTCCGGCCTCTTCCACACTGATAGTCCAATTATATTTGCGCCAGCGTCCGAATGAGCGGTCGTAGGTGTAGGTATAGGTCATGCGCGGTATAAACCGCTCGCGGAAGCTATCCGCCATGCCAAGATTGAGGAAGAGGAAATCGGCAAATTCGTCGGTCCAATTCAGGAGTTTGACATACGACAGGCGGGCAAGCTCGAGCTTGTTGCTCGCATAGCGCGACGACTGCCAGTCGTAGCCAAACGAAGCATCGAATTTAGCCATCCTGAACAAATCAGGGCGATTGAGAAGATTTGCCGACAGACTGATTTTCGTCCAGTTAAGGCTTCTGCGCGAGCGTGGGACGAAAAGCGGGGCAAGCAGCCTCGGGAACGACAGCGAAGCGCTTGCGCCAAATTCGTAGGCGTTGATGAGTTCAGCCTTGCCGGTGCGATGCCCCGTCTGCCATTCGTAGGTGCCTGTGAGCTTAATCGACAACTGCTCGCCGCCGCCGAAGAGGTTGCGGTTCGTTGCGCCGAGAGTAATCCCCGGGCCGAGGAAGCTGTTCGACTTTGAGACAATGTTGGCTTCGGTAGTCCCTTCGAGCGACGTGGCCATTTTGGCTGTAATATCGACATTGAGCGTGGGCCTTGAAGCCGTCGTGTCGGGCGACACGTCGAATGCCAACGACGAGAAAATACCGAGACGCGAGAAGTTGGTCTGTGTGCGATTGAGAGAGCGCACTGAGAATTGCCGTCCGCGACGAAGGGTGACACAGTCGTCCATCAGCCCCGTCCTGAACTTTGTACGTTCCATCTGATACACGGTGCCACGTCGGGTGGCAATCGTGTCGTAAGCCTCGACAGTGCCGCTGCGCACGTATTGGCGGGAGATGAACATATTGACATCGCCCACATAATAGCAGGTGGTGTCGGCCGCGGGAATATTCTTGGCGAAAACCAGCTTTAGGGCGATTTCGTTGTTGCCGCCGGTGCTGTCGGCGAGATATTCGAGATGAGCAGGGCGGAAATAGTAGAAGCCGTAATTACGGACGGCGTTGGCAATGTCGGTGCGCACCTGCACGAGCGAATCCACTGAGTAGCGGCGACCGGGCTTGAGATAGCGGTGACGGGCAGCGACGGAATCGATTTTATGATTGAGGAACGACACATCGGGGAGCAATGCCACCGACTTGATGCTATATTCCGGTCCGGTATTGACAAAATAGCTGATTTTCGCTTTTTTGGGATTTCGTCCGCGAATAGTGTCGTATGTGACCGTTCCACGGAAGTAGCCATTGTTGTCGAGCAAGTTCTCGGCCATTTTAGCGCGCTGAGCGGGGCGGATGTTCTCGATGAGAATCGGATCGTCGGCCAATTTGCGATAAAGCCAGCCCTTAAGCCCCGTAGCATTGGGATCCCAATTATTGTAAACCCACAGCCCTATGGGGAATGGAGTGCGCATTTTAGCCGAACCCATAAAGCTGTTGTTCGGAGCAACCGACAATGCCGACTCTACCACAGTGGCCACATCGGGATCGAGTTTTGTGCCTTCGGGCGATGTGATTTCAAGCTTTTTAATGCCGTCGTAGAGAGTTTCGTCGTCGGCAAGACGGCGAGTGGTGGAGCATCCGCTGACGACAACAGCTATCAGAAGCGACAAAACCAAAAGGGCGCTATTTCGTGACATTCGTGGTGGTGTCATTTGTTTGGACAGTTTTAGGCCTGCTGCGGCGTGTGAAACGGAAAATGTCTTTGAGGCTGCGCATCGGACGACGATAGACGAAGCCGGCACCGGTCTGCGTGATTTCGCCTTCAAGGACCGACTGTGTGCCTTTGTGACGGAACACCCTGACAAGCATCGTGCCGTTCTTATTGAGGGCGTATTCCACCGAAATGTCGGATATCAGGTTCTGCGAGAAATTCTCGTCGGCATTGGTGTCGGTCGAGTAGTTGCCACCCACCACCACTTTGGCACGGTCGTCGAAGAGCGACTTCGACACTTTATAGGAATAGTTGACAGCCGACTGCTTGGATTCGCCGTAGTAGTTGGTGTATTCGTCGATTCCGAACGATATATCGATGAATTTGATATTCGACGCCCAGTTGTTGAGTTGACCGGAGAGGAAAGAGTAGAGCGGGTTGCTACCCGTTCCTTTGAAGTTGATGGTGCTTTGCATGCCCGTGTAAGTGCCATAGAGGAGCATATTCATCGCCTGGTTGGTGCGCTGGTCGGCGGTAAGGGCCTGCAGCTCGCTTTGCACCGTCATGTCGGTCGAAGAGATGTCGAACGCGATGCCCATATTGCTGAGCGTGTTGGTAATATTTGCGGTGATGGTGAACTCGGCGCGGTTGGAGCCATAGCCTTCACCGGCGATGCCCATTGTTTTTGTTTCCGAGCCGTGAACATCGAGAATAGGATTGAGGATGTCGCCATTGAACGACACCGAACTGCCGCGTTTTATCTCGAAGTCAACTTCCGAAATCAACGGCGGCTTATATTTCAGGCGGCCTTTTTCAATCGTGTATTTGCCCACCAAGCTCATGGCGTCGCTGGCATCCATCTTGAAAGAGAGGTTGCCGCCGCCCTGCATGGTGAGTTTGTTGCCTTGAAGAAGATCTACGGTGACATTGGCCGTGTTTGCTATCCTAATGTCGGCCCTGAGGTTCATCGACATGGGCTTTTCCACCTCGACATCGACCATTGTGGTGTCGGGATTCTCAAACGACACGAATGTGACCACGTCGCTACTCTCAGTGGGCATTGCGGCGTCGAAGTCGCTGAACACATAGGTCACGTTGGTCTTGTCGAGCAAACTTATCTGGCTGTTGACATTTAGCAAGCGAAGGTCGCCATTGATGGCGGCATTGAGCGTGACGAACGCTTTTCCATAAAGGAGAGCGCGTTTCGATTCTTCCGAACCCACAATCTGCATATTGTTTCCATTGGCGTTGAGCTTTATGAGCGGATTGCTGAGCTTGACAAGATTGACGGCGCCGTTGACTGTGAGCGGGTTCTCGTTGAGGGTGGTGATGCGGTAGTTGTCGAATGTAATGACGCTGTTGTCGATTGGCACTTCGTCGGAGGAGAATTTCAGTTTCGACCCGAAGACGGGGAGATTGATTGCCGCCGAGTCGAACATCAGTTTGCCGTTGAGAATAGGCTTTTCGACATCGCCTGCAATGCACAAATCGCCATTTAGCCATCCCGAGAGCTGGGCTGTGTTCTTCGGGAGGAACGGATTGACCACTTTGAGCGGGAAACGAATCATCGACAGGTCGAGGTCGAAAGGCTTATCCAATGTGGGGTCGTTGATGACTCCCTTCAAGGATATGACGTGAGTGCCGTCAACCTTGACGTCCGCATCGGCGCGCACCACCCCGGAATTGTCGGTAAAGATGCGGACATCGTTGTCGAACGAGCCCAAGAGGTTCTTGTCATAGCAGAGGTTGTCGATTTTGAGGTTGCCGTCGCCGGAGATCGACTTTTTATCCCAGCGGAAGCGCATATCGGCCGCCAATTCGCCGCTGAAAGGAGGCAGACCGGGCACAAACGAGAGCCATTCCTCAATCTTGATTCCGCCGGCTTTTAGAATCACATCCTCCTGATGCGCCGCCGCGTCGTGGTCATGGTCGTGGTCGTCATCACCGTCGTCGCCGTCATGATCGTGGGCATGGGCGGCGTCGTGTTCGGTGTAGAGGCGGATAAACGAGTCGGCGTTGCGCATATCGAAGTTAGAGTCGAAATGGGTGGTGTAGAGGTTGTATTTGATGAAATTGTCTTCGTTGAGCGTCCATTGCTTGTAGGCGATAATTGGGGTGAGCGGCGCGAAGTTGACCGTGACTACAGAATCGGCCATTTCGGCGGTGAAACCGAGATTGTAGCCCGTCTCGCCCTGACGGTTCTGCTGCTTGATGAATGTCTGGATCACATCGTCGGCGAGGTAGCCGTTGGCATGGATATGGGCAAATTCGTCGAGATTGCCAGGGACATTATCGACTGCCACGTTGTAAATGAGGTATTTCGAGTGTTGGTGCGCATTGATCGAAATCGCGTCGAAACGCATATCGCCGAATTGCAGCGAATCGACCTCGGCGGCAATGTCGATGCGGCTGGTGTTGGATATGTCGGCATCGATTTTGGCGAAAGAGACGCCATAAAGCGACAACGGGCCGGAAAGGATGTTGCTTCCGTTAACGGCCTTGGCTTTCAGGGAGAACTGAGGAAGACGCTCCTGCAGAGCCTCAACGTCGATTTTGCGCTCGTCGATTTGCTTGACGGCCAAGTCGGCCGACTCGCTCATTCTCTTGACAAACTCGTTGAATTTACACTTCGACACGAACGTAAGGTCGATGCCGTCGTCAGAAATTTGCGCATTGACAGTGGTGTCGGTAGTGGAAATGTTGGCGTGAAGGTGAGTCGATTCAAGTTTCATGTCGTCGAGTTGCCAGTCGATTGAGCCCACATTCACATTGACATCGTAAATGTCGTCGCGCAACGAAAGGTGCGCCGTGCCGTCCACCGACAGCGACCCACGCATAGGAGTGTCGGAAAGGCGTAGGGCTTTGAGGTCGAGATTGCGGATATCGCCATTGAGGGCCACATCGTAAGTGTCGTGCTCGCCGATATGTCCGCGAGCGGTGAGGTCCAAGTCAAGGTCTTGGTTGACCGAAACGATTCCGCCCTCGAAATCACCGCTGTCGAGATTCGCCCACATGTCGATATTAGCGAACTTGTAGTCGTAATAGTCAGCGCTCTTGACCGATACCGTGGCGTCGATTTTCGCGGATTTCGAAAGTGGATTAAAGCCATGTCCTTTAGCCTTGATGTCGGCGGTAATGTTGTTGATGGCCATTCCGGGCATAAACGACTTAAGCGGGAATCGGTTGAGCGACATATCGATATCGTAGTTTTCACGCCGACCGCTATAGAACGCGTCGAGAGCGATTGTCCCGCCGCCCGTGACAGCCTTCAAGTCGCCCTTAATGTCGCCATTGGCGAATGTGACATCGCCGTTGAGCCGCGTGGGTGGCAGTTTCACCTGCTTCGCCATCTTGGTGTCGAGGAGCGTGGGCTTCAGGAAGTCAACGTCTTTGATGTCGCCGTCGAGAGCGAGCCGACCGGTGATTTTGTCGGGATTGGTGATGTTTGAAAGGCGGCCCCTGGCATTGAGCTCCACATGGTTGGGCATCGAAAGGCGCAAGTTATCGACATCGACGTCGGCAAGCGTGCCTTTCATGTCGGCATTGAGTTTTATCTCGGAGTGTTTCGGCATGGTGTTGATTGTCGGCGTGAGGCTCGGCATGAACATCTTCACGTCGGCCATGCCAATGCTGGCGTCGGCAGAGAGATTGAACGGCATTTTCTCGAGCTTATCCTCGTTAAGTCCGAGCGTGGCATCCACCTTCATGCGAGAGTTGGTGGTGGCGATGTCGCCGCCGTTGAATGCGAGGCCGTCGTCGTTCATGGCGAAGCGTCCCGACGCATTTAGGTCGATGCCGCAACGCTCATGAGCCGTAAGCGATTTCAGCGGCACCACCACTTCGGTGCCGCGATTGTAGAACGAGTCGATTTCTATTCCCAGACGGTCAACTTTTATATGGTCGGCGTCAAAACCTGCGGCGGGCTTGGCATCGCGGACGGCATAGAGGGCGTCGGCATCGTGAAGCGAAATCTTTCCCACTCTGATTGTCCACGGCTCCGACTCCTCTTCCTCTTTTTCAGGAGGTGAGTTTACCGAAGGAAGCGACCGTAGATATGCATAGGATGGGGTAAGATATGTGGCCGACAAACTATCGACAGCCACGGATAAGACATCGACCGTCTGCCCGCCCAAATCGACGAAAGTCTGAGAAATTTCGGCTGAAGGGATTTTAGCGTTAAGCGAATCGATGGTGGGCATCATCTTCATGCGGAAGTCGATATCGTGGGCACGCAACATGGCTGCACGGATAATCCAAGGCGTCGATTCGGTGGTGTCCTTAGGCGTATCGACGGTGTCAGGGTTGAGGTTGAGATCCACTCGGCCGCCACGGAGTAGTGCCTCGTCAAGGTCGATTTTCGAGTCGCCGAGAGCCACGGCCACGCGGTCGAGGTCGAAACTATCCACATCGGCCTTAAGATAAAGTGTGGAGTCGGGCTGGCCCATGCGGTAATAAGCGCCGCGGGCTGTAAGGTCGTTGGCTTCTATCACCTTGTCGAGCAGCGGCCACACACTCACATCTACCCGAGCGTGTTCGGCGCGTATCATCGTGTCGCCAGTGGCTTCCACCACCAGCGCACCTGCCACTTCCACGTCAATGGGGAAACGGAGTCGGAATTTATCGACGGTGATTTTCATGCCCGTCGATTCGGAGACTTCGTCGAGAACGACCGGCACCAATGCGTCCTGAACAAACGGGATGTAAATCGACGCGACAAGCAAGATGAGGACAATCACTGTCCACATCAGCGTCAGCAACGCCACTTTGCCGATTTTCTTCAGGACTTTCACCTAACTATTGTGGGTTGAACCGTGCCGCCAGAGGAAATTATATCAACATTCCGGCGGCCACTTGAATGGCAGCCTCGTCGCCGACCGACTGCCGGACTATCTCCAACGCGAAATTGGATGCCGACGACGGCCCGTTGGCGGTGACGATGTTGCGATCGACAGTGACACGCTCGGCGGTCAGCGAGGCTCCCTGACATTCAAAGCCGGGATAGCACGTGGCGCGGCGGCCGACGAGAAGTCCATGCGCACTCAACACCACGGCTGGCGATGCGCAAATGGCGGCGATTTTGCCCCCACGGGAATTGTGGGCCTTCAGCGCCGACACTAACGGCGCACAAGCCGACAGATTCGACGCACCAGGCATTCCGCCCGGGAGAATGAGCCATTCCACATTGTCGAGCGCATCAGCCGACGTCAAGTCGAGCTCGTCGAGAAGAGCGTCGGCCACTACCGGCACACCGTGCGCACCGGTCACAACTTCATAATTGTCGATGGCCACGGTGGTCACTTCCATTCCAGCGCGACGCATTATGTCAACCGTCATCAAGGCTTCAACTTCCTCGAAACCTTCGGCAAGAAACAGATAAGATTCTTTCATTGTAGTTCGCTTGATTGATTTCTATCCCACAAATTTAGCAATTTTCGGTTTAATTTCGTATTTTTGCGTCAAAATTTTAACCTATGAGACGAATTATTCCGCTTTTTGCCCTCATCGCTTCGCTTTCGACGCTTTTCGGGGCTTGCACGAAACCCGCCGAATACCGCTATTGCGAGGGTGCCACATGGGGCACCACCTATCATATCACTTACGCCGCCACTGACAATCTCGACGACTCTATTATCGCCGTGATGAAAAGTGTGGAAATGTCGCTCTCCCCGTTCGCCGACTCCTCGGTGATTAGCCGCGTCAACCGCGGCGAATCGCTCGACATCGACTCTATGGTGGCGAAGGTGTTCCGTGCGTCGCAGCAGGTCAACCGCCTCAGCGACGGCGCGTTCGACCCTACCGTCGCCCCGCTCGTCAATCTTTGGGGCTTCGGCTACAAAAACGGCACTGGCGACCCCACCAAGGCGCAAATCGATTCGGCTCTCGCGCTGGTCGGCATCATGGAATGTGGCATCGCCGACGGCAAAATCGTCAAGAAGAATGCCGCCACTGAATTTAACTTTTCCGCCATCACGAAAGGCTACGGCTGCGACCTCATCGGCGAAATGCTCCGGCGCAACGGCTGCGACAATTTCATGGTGGAAATCGGCGGAGAAATGGCTCTCGCCGGCGTTAACGCGCATGGCGAAAAATGGCATGTCCAAATCGACGCTCCCGTGGCTTCGACCGACTCGGTTGTTCACCAGCAGATGTCGGTGGTCAGCATTTCCGACTGCGGAGTGGCCACTTCGGGCAACTACCGTAATTTCCGTGACACCAGTCGCGGACGTGTAGGACACACCATCAGTCCGACCGACGGACTTCCCGTAGCCACATCCACCCTCTCAGTGACCGTAATCGCTCCCGACTGCATGAACGCCGACGCACTCGCCACAGCCTGCATGGCTATGCCTCTCGAAAAAGCAAAAGCCATGATTGAAGGCATCGACCGCACGGAAGCCATGTTTATCGTGGTGCATCCCGAAGCCGACGACTCATTGCTGACGGTCACGACATCCCGCTTCCCCACCTTGCTGAAATAGCACGGCGTTTCGGTGTTCGCGCACGGCAGATTCTGCGGCATTTCGCATTTTTTT
>CADBML010000140.1 GCA_902795825.1 uncultured Bacteroidales bacterium | reverse complement strand
TGCAGTCAAAACATTGATATGCAAGTGTTAAATAAATGTTAAAGTGCTTCATTTGCTTGTATAGCAACATAGAAGCAGGGGAGGTGGATGCGAGCATAGCGAGCATACGGAGGGGTAGAACGTCGAGGTCGCGAAAATCCTCCCCTAGCAGGGGAGGTGGATGCGAGCATAGCGAGCATACGGATGGGTAGAACGTCGAGCTCTCGAAAATCCTCCCCTAGCAGGGGAGGTGGATGCGAGCATAGCGAGCAGACGGAGGGGTAGAACCCTGCCGAGACGATGCCGAATAGGTGTAATTACAAAACCTGTCACCCTACGCGAAGTGCAAATGACGGAGGGATAGTGTGCTTGTTTTTCTACCCATCCGCCCTGTCGGGCACCTCCCCTGCTAGGAGAGGATTTTTTTACGCCTTTGTGTCCTTATGCCGAACTGACGTGCTATTGATATTTTATCGGTTGTTGAAGTCGGGGCCCCACGTGGGGATGTAGTAATTGACCATTGACGGCCGACCCGAATAATGCACCTTGTATAGCGTGCCGTTGGGGGCTTTGCCGTCGATGTCGATTGTGCAAGATGTGTGGCTCTTATTTACTTTCATCGTTATTTTCAGGGATTCATATTCGCGGCAAAGAGCGGCTTCGTCGAGCGACGTGGCATAGTCGAGAATGTGGACAAAATACTCCGTGCCGTCTTCGATTGATGTCACCGTCGCGTTGTAGTTGGTCTTGTCAAAGGTGAACGACAGCCATTTGCAGTCGGGGGCGTAGTCGGAGTTTTTTGTTGTTTTTATTATTTTGTTGCAGAAGAGGATGCTTCCGCCTGTGGGTGAGGTCTTTTTTTCGAAGAACGCTACTGCGTATTTTATGTCGACATGGAAGAACTTGCCATCGGGCGTGGTGACTTCGAAATAGGATTTGTTTATTGCCTGCTTTTGTGCGGGAGCGGCCTCGATAATGAATGCGGAGAATGCCACAATCAGAGCAGAATAAAAAGAAATAAGAAACTTTTTCATTTTGTGACGAGAACAGTTTGAAAAAAAATAACAATGACTTGCAAAGATAGTCAAATTGTTTTTTTTGACCAAATATAGCATAAAAAGCATCCCGAGGAAAACGGGATGCCTTTTGTGTTGTGACCTTTAGTCGCTTCTTGCCAATTCGCCGCTGAGGCTTGAATGTGGTCAAGTGGCGAAAAAACAGGTCGGTTTAAGCAATTGTGGTAATCACTTCTTGAAGAAGCGGCGGTAGAGGCCTTGGAAGCCCTGTCCGTGGCGGGCCTCGTCTTTTGCCATTTCGTGGACGGTGTCGTGGATGGCGTCGAGGTTCTGCTCCTTAGCGCGGCGGGCAATGCGCATCTTGTCGGCGTTGGCTCCGGCTTCGGCGGCCATGCGCTTTTCGAGGTTGGTTTTGGTGTCCCAAACCACATCGCCGAGAAGTTCGGCGAATTTGGCGGCATGTTCAGCCTCTTCGAATGCGTAGCGGCGGAAGGCTTCTGCGATTTCGGGATAGCCTTCGCGGTCGGCCTGGCGCGACATGGCGAGATACATTCCCACCTCGGAACATTCGCCTTGGAAATGGGAGTTGAGGTCCTTGCGCATTTCGTCGTCGGTGTCCTTAGCGATGCCGATGACGTGCTCGGTGACGAACTGGAGTTCCTCGTCGTCTTCAACCATTTCATTGAATTTGCTGCGGGGAGCTTTGCAGAGGGGGCAGCGTTCGGGAGCTTCGTCGCCTTCATGGACGTAACCGCAAACGGTACAGATGAATTTCTTTGTCATTTTGCTTTCTTTTAAAGTTAAGTTATTGAATGATATTATATTTGCAAAGATAGGAAGTCTACTTCGAATCCGCAACTTTTTCCGCGACATTCTTGTTGTCGGTCTGTGAGTCGGTCGTGGGCGTCGCGTCGTCGGCTGGAGTGGGGCCCGACTCATGGTGGCGTTTCAACCGCAGCTTATACTCGTCGAAGCCAAGGCCGTAAACGCCGTTGACGTGCGATTGGGTCACGAAAGCGTCGCGGTCGATCGACTTGACGATACGGAAAATCGTCACCGCCTCGATTTTGCGGCACATCACCATCAGCACTTTCACCTCTTTTTTGGAGTACCATCCCATGCCGTCGAGCACCGTGCATCCGCGGCGGGCGTTGCGGTTGATGGAGTTGGCTATTTGCTCCCATTTTTGGGAAATGATGGTGAACTGGATGGCCTGCCGGTTGGTGTTGATGATCATGTCGGTGACGAACGACACGCAGAACAGCACCACGAAACCGTAG
>CADBML010000139.1 GCA_902795825.1 uncultured Bacteroidales bacterium | reverse complement strand
CCTCGCTCCCGTCAACTATCTTCCTAATATTCTCTCTGAATTTCCCGAAAGACAATTTATAGAAATCCCCTTTTTCAAGATAATCGGCTGGTGTTGATGGCGTAGGCCTTAAACAAGTTTACGTCATTTGCCATCAATACCAACCGACGCATTTCATGCTTTGAAATCAGTAAAAGCAAAAACATAAAAAACGGCGCGGGTTATGTCATAGGACACTATAAAAGCGCAGACACTATGCCGATTTCCATGCCGACAATGATGTTTTTGTGGAGCGTAATGCTTTTGAGCGCCTTGGTTCATGCCCAGTGTGAACGTTATGGTTTGGACATGGGAACAGGGAATATGTGTATGCTATGACATCACGGCATTTTTTTGTTTTTGTTTATTCGGCCGCACTGGTTTATGCAAGTTATCCACCCATTCGGCGAGATAGGCACGGTTTTTGCTAAAAACAATGTAAAACAACAAACCCATTATGAGCAACAAAGAAAAAAAACGTAAAAACGACGATGAAATCGTCAACGAAGAATATGACGAAAACCTCGAAGAGCCTATGGCCGACGAGGAAAACAAGCAAGAAGAAGCCGACGCCGGTCAAGAGAGCGAGAAAGAGCTAACCGAGACCGAACGCCTGCAGGCAGAGCTTGACAAAGCCAAAGCTGATCTCGCAAAGGAGAAGAACGATTATCTTTTCCTCCGCGCCGAATTTGACAACTTCCGCAAGCGTACACTCAAAGAGAAAAGCGAACTGCTCATCAACGGCGGCGAACGAGCCTTCAAGGGTCTGCTTCCCGTGATTGACGACTTCGAGCGCGCCATCACAGCACTTGCCACCACCGACGACATCGCCAGCCTTAAAGAGGGCATCACATTGATTTACAACAAATTCAACAAATATCTTTCCGACAACGGCATTAAGAAAATCGACTCGAAAGATGCCGACTTCAACACCGACTATCATGAAGCCATGACGCTCTTCCCCGTCGATGACGACGAAAAACGCGGCAAGGTGATTGACGTTATCGAGGAAGGCTACACAATGAACGACAAAGTAATACGCCACGCGAAAGTGGTGGTTGGGCAATAAGGAGGAAATATGGCAAAACGTGACTACTACGAAGTGCTGGGCGTGGAAAAAAGCGCCACAGCCGACGAAATAAAGAAAGCCTATCGCAAACTGGCCGTCAAATACCACCCTGACAAGAACCCCGGCGACAAAGACGCTGAGGAGAAATTCAAGGAGGTGGGCGAAGCCTACTCGGTGCTTTCCGACCCCGACAAACGCGCCCGTTACGACCAATTCGGCCACAACTTCGACCAAGCTGGAGGCGGTTTCGACGGCGGATTCGCCGGAGGCATCGACCCCTTCGAGATTTTCCGTCAGGCATTCGGCGGAGGCGGTTTCGGCGGATTTAGGGGTTTCAGCGGTTTCGGCGGATTCGATTCCGGCGAGACCGTGCGTCAAGGCTCCAATCTTCGGGGCAAAGTGAAACTCTCGCTTTCGGAAATCGCAAGCGGAGTGACTAAGAAAATCAAAGTGAACCACGACGTCGCGTGTTCGGTGTGTGGCGGTTCAGGAGCGAAAAATGCATCTTCCACCAAACAGTGCCCCACTTGTAAGGGTGCAGGGCGAGTGGTGAAAACCCACCGCACAATGCTGGGCATCATGCAGTCGGAGGAGGTATGCCCCGAATGTCACGGCGCAGGCACGGTAATCACCGACAAATGTCCCCACTGCGGCGGACGCGGCGTGGAGAAAAAAGAAGAAGTGGTCAGCTTCAACATTCCCGCGGGAGTGGAAGAAGGGATGGTGCTCACAGTGAAAGGCAAAGGCAATATGCCCGAACGCGGCGGCACCCCCGGCGACCTCTATGTGGTGATTCAAGAGGAGAACACCACAGAGCTTATCCGCAACGGCGATAATCTCATCTTCAACCTGCTTCTCGACCTGCCGACGGCCATCCTTGGCGGCACTGCCGAAATTCCCACGGTTGACGGCCGCGTCAGAATAACAATCGAACCTGGCACACAGCCCGGGAAAATCCTCCGATTACCGGGCAAAGGACTCCCCCGCCCCAACCGCTATGGCAAAGGCGACTTGCTGGTCAACGTGCAGGTGTATATCCCAGAAAAGCTCAATCCGGAAGAACGGAAGAAAATCGAATCGCTCAAAGGCGCACCTGGCATCAAGCCCTCCGAAAGCGTCAAAAAACGCATCTTCTCTAACTATACCGACAACGACGACTATCCGTTCTGACTTGTTACGGCCAACAAAAACGATGGACTCCGGTTTATTTTCGGAGTCCATCGTTTTTTTTCGTCATTCACGCCCGGTAGGCAGAATCGCCGAATGAATCAACCACGAAACGGTCGTACTGCTACCGGCATCACGGTTCAGGCGAGCTAAAAAGTGCGTTGTTGATGCGGTCGAGGGCGAGGACCTTGTCCTGACGACGGACAAGGATTGAGATGTTGTAGTTGCTGCCGCCGTAGGAAATCATGCGAACGGGAATGTCGCTCACGGCGTTAACCACTTTAGCCTCAATGCCGGTATTATGCCATCCGAGGTCGCCCACAACGCAAATAATCACCATGTCGTCATCGACTGTGACTTTCCCAAGATTCATCAGTCTGTCAACGATTTCATGAAGATGCGTGCGATTGTCAATCGTCACCGACACGCCCACTTCGGAAGTCGCAATCAGGTCGATAGGCGTTTTCAGTTGCTCAAACACCTCAAACACTTGGCTAAGGAAGTCGTAGGCCTGGAACATCCGCGACGAATAAACTTTTATGACCGAGATGTTGTCCTTCGCGGCAACGGCTTTGACTGTTTTATGTGGCGGAAAATTGTAAATGAGCGTGCCTTTTGCTTCGGGCTGCATCGTGTTGAGAATGCGGACCGGGATATTGTTGAGTTTGGCGGGAAGAATGCACGTGGGGTGAAGCACTTTAGCGCCGAAATAAGCCAATTCGGCGGCCTCTTCGAAGCTGAGCGACTCGACAGGGTGGGTTGAATTGACGTAGCGCGGGTCGTTGGAGTGCATTCCGTCAATGTCGGTCCAAATTTGTATTTCGTCGGCATCGACTGCGGCACCGATTAGCGAGGCAGTGTAGTCGCTTCCGCCACGCTTGAGATTGTCGATTTCGCCGTTAACGTTAGTGCATATATAGCCCTGTGTCACAAAGAGATTCGCATTACCGGCTTCGGCAATCATCGCATTGAGTTTTTCCTTTATGAAGTCGATGTCGGGGTCGCCGTCCTCGTCGGTGCGGACATATTCGAGCGTGGGAAGCAACACCGAATCCACGCCCTGTTCACGCAGATAAGCGTGCATGAGCATTGTGGAAATAATTTCGCCTTGAGCGAGAATCTGCCTTTCATCGACCGAAGTGAAGTCGTAGTCGGCAAGATAGTGGAGCAGGTCGAACACCTCGTCGATTTGCCCCTCCACGTCGTTTTTCATCTCTTCCGACGAATAAAGTTCATCAATCGTCGCGTCGTACTTCTGGCGCAGGATGTTGATTGTCTCCTTTGCCGCCACGACGTTTTCTTTGTAGAGATAGTCGCAGATTTCGACGAGGGTGTTGGTAGTCCCGGCCATAGCGGAGAGGACAACAATATTTCTCTCGCCGTCGGTGATCAGCGAAGCCACTTTTTTAATCTGGGCGGCCGACCCCACAGAGGTGCCGCCGAATTTCATCACTTTCATTTGTCAACCAGAAGTTGTTTGTTTTCAATGCGATAAACAGTGTGAGGAAATTCCTCCACAAGGCCCACGTTATGAGTGGCCATGACCACCGAAGCGGTGCCTTTATCGACAATCGAGTTCAGAAGCTGAACGATTTGCCGGCCGGCATCGGGGTCGAGGTTGCCTGTCGGTTCGTCGGCGAGAATGATTTTCGGTTTGTTGAGCAAAGCCCTCGCAATCACCACCCTCTGCTGTTCTCCGCCCGAGAGTTCGTGGGGCATTTTGTATTCTTTGCCATCCATCCCGACAGCGGCCAACACCTCTTCAATCCGATGGGCTATCTCGGCAGGATTCTTCCATCGAGTGGCACGTAGCACGAAACGCAGGTTTTCGAACACGCTGCGGTCAGTAAGCAACTGAAAGTCCTGAAAGACGACACCCACCTTCCGACGAAGATAAGGGACATCACGCCGGCGCAGGCGCATTAGGTCGTAGTCGAGTACAATCGCTTCTTTTGCCGACTCAATGCCTATTTCGGCATAGACCGACTTGAGCAGACTGCTTTTGCCGCTACCCACTCCGCCTAACAGATACACGAATTCGCCCTCTTTAAGGCTGAAATTCACATCTTTTAGCACCATGAGTTCCTTGCGGTTGATGTTTACCTCTTTATAGTCGATAAGATTCATTTTTTCGATTGATGTTGAAATAACTGGATTGGTGAAATATTCAAACGCTTAAAGCGGCTTTACCCATTTGTCTTTATACTTTAAACTCTAAACTTAAACGTCAGTTGCCCATTTCCGAGATGAATTTGATGCGGACGAGCCGCACTTCGTCGTCAGTGAAATCGCCCGAAAAATAAGCACACGCCTCGTCGAGATCGTCGGCATCGCTTTCGCGGTAGTATTCGAAAATCTCCTCCACGTCGTCCTCGTCAAGGCGGTCGTAGATTTCATAGTCGATGTCGATATGCGTGCCCGAGCCGACGATAGTCTCAATCTCGTCGAGCAGTTCGCTGAATGTCAACCCTTTGGATTGCGCAAGTGTGTCGAGCGGGATTTTACGGTCGATGCCTTCGATAATAGCCACCTTATTGCGGCTCTTATTCGCTATAATTTTCACCCGCATATCTTCGGGACGCTCTATTTCGTTCTCCTCGACATAGATTTTGATGAGTTCGATAAACTCTTTTCCGTAGCGTTTGGCCTTGCCGATTCCGACACCCGGAATGCGCAGCAATTCGTCGATGGTGATGGGATAAGTCGTGGCCATCGCGTCGAGCGACGGATCCTGGAAAATCACGTAAGGCGGCAAGTTGTTCTTGCGGGCGATTTCCACGCGCAAGTCCTTGAGAATCGAACAAAGGATTGGGTCGAGAGCGCCCGACATCGCCGGGCGCGCAACGTCGATGTCGTCGGGCGCGCCGCCGTCGGAATAATCGACGTCTTCAACCACCATGAACGGCTGGGGATTGTCAAGGAACTCGCGACCTTTCGGCGTGACTTTCAGCACACCGTAGTTTTCGATGTCGCGCTCTATATAACCGGCGATAATCCCTTGGCGGATAACGGCGTTGAGCAATCTTGTAGATACGCCCTTCGAGCATCCGAAGATTTCGATTTGGTCGTGGTTGTAGGTGCGTACGGAGCCTGACGTGCGGCCAATCATCACGTCGATGACATGGTCGATTTTGAATCGCTCATTCACCGCGAGGACGGTTTCGATGGCGTTACACAATTCGTCGCAGGCTTCGATTTCACGCTTCGGGTGGAGACAGTTGTCGCAGTTGCCGCAGTTTTCGATGTCGTAAGGCTCACCGAAATAGTTAAGCAGGGTTTTTCTTCTGCAAATCGACGATTCGGCATATGATGCCGTCTCAATGAGGAGCTGTTTGCCGATTTCCTGCTCAGCAACGGGCTTTCCTTGCATGAACTTCTCCATTTTCTGAAGGTCCTTGTGGGTGTAGAAAGTGATGCACTGCCCCTCCCCGCCGTCGCGACCGGCGCGCCCGGTCTCCTGATAGTAGCCTTCGAGCGACTTGGGAATATCGTAGTGGATTACAAACCTCACGTCGGGTTTGTCGATGCCCATACCGAAAGCGATAGTCGCCACAATGACATCAACCTCCTCCATAAGGAAGGCATCTTGATTGGCGGAGCGCGTGGCCGAGTCCATTCCGGCATGGTAAGGCAGAGCCTTGATGTCGTTCACGCGAAGAATTTCAGCAAGCTCCTCCACCTTTTTACGGCTCAGGCAATAGATGATTCCCGACTTGCCCTCATTATTCTTAATGAATCGGATAATATCCTTATCGACGGTTTCCTTTTTCTGCCGCACTTCGTAGTAGAGGTTTTCACGGTTGAACGACGACTTGAAAACGGCAGCATTGTTCATTCCGAGGTTGGTCTGGATGTCGTGCTGAACCTTCGGGGTGGCGGTGGCCGTCAGGGCGATAACCGGACGCTGCCCGATAGTGTCGATGATGGGGCGAATGCGCCTGTATTCAGGGCGGAAATCATGGCCCCACTCCGAGATGCAGTGGGCCTCATCGACTGCATAGAATGAGATATTCACCGATTTAAGGAACTCGACATTGATGTCCTTAGTGAGGGTTTCGGGAGCGACGTAGAGCAGCTTAGTCTTCCCCGCCACGAGGTCGGCCTTGACGATGTCGATTTGACTGCGGTTGAGCGACGAGTTGAGGAAATGTGCCACATTGTCCTCTTCGCTAAAATTCCGCATGGCATCGACTTGATTTTTCATCAAGGCTATGAGGGGAGAGATTACGATGGCTGTCCCTTCCATAAGGAGAGCCGGCAACTGGTAACAAAGCGATTTGCCGCCGCCGGTGGGCATCAACACAAATGTGTCGTGACCCTCGAGCAGACTCGTCACGATTTCTTCTTGGTTGCCCTTGAACGAGTCAAAGCCGAAAAACCGCTGGAGCTCGTCATGAAGTTTTTGCCTATCGACCATAGAAAATTGCGGGTTGTGATTATGTTTTTGAGGAGATTGTTTGGAGAGTTTATAGTGGAAAGTTTATAGTGGAGATTCAATTTTCGCCAAAATAGACTTTGTCGAGCTTCTTAGCCGCATAATCTTTCGTCACCGTGAACGCCTTCACATCGGTGGAAGGCACGTCGAACATTGCATCAACCATAATAGTCTCGACGATTGAGCGCAGGCCGCGCGCGCCAAGTTTAAACTCAATCGACTTATCGACGATGTAGTCGAGAGCCTCGTCGGCAAATTCGAGTTCGACACCGTCCATTTTGAAGAGCTTGACATACTGGCGGATGATGGCGTTTTTTGGTTCGACGAGAATACGCCTCAAAGCGTCGCGGTCGAGCGGGTCGAGGTGGGTCAGAATCGGCAGACGCCCGATTATCTCGGGGATAAGGCCGAACGACTTCAAATCTTGAGGAGTGACAAACTGCATGAGGTTGTCGCGGCGACGTTTCTGCAGTGCGGAGTCGGAAGTGAAGCCAATGACATGGGTGTTAAGCCGCGCCGCCACCTTTTGTTCGATGCCGTCGAAGGCGCCGCCGCAAATGAAGAGGATGTTTTTTGTGTCAACCTCGATCATTCTCTGCTCGGGATGTTTGCGTCCACCCTGAGGGGGCACGTTCACTTTGGAGCCTTCAAGCAATTTAAGCAGACCCTGCTGCACCCCTTCGCCGCTGACATCGCGGGTGATGGAGGGATTGTCGCCCTTGCGTGCTATTTTGTCGATTTCATCGATAAACACGATGCCGCGCTCTGCCTTGGCCACATCATAGTCGGCCACCTGAAGCAGGCGGGTGAGGAGGCTCTCGATGTCTTCGCCCACGTATCCCGCTTGGGTGAGCACCGTGGCATCGACGATTGTGAATGGAACATCGAGGAATCGGGCTATCGTTTTTGCCAACAGCGTTTTACCCGTACCTGTCGGTCCGACGAGGACAATGTTGCTCTTCTCGATATCCACGTCGTCGTCGCCAGCCTGATAGATGCGTTTATAGTGGTTATAGACAGCCACTGAAAGGTATTTCTTGGCGTCGTCTTGCCCAATGACGTAATCATTAAGCATCTCATAGATTTCTTTCGGCTTTGGCAGTGTGGCGAATTTGTCAGCGTTGCCACGCCACGACGCTGAGCCTTCGTCCTTTGCCGCGCTGTGTTTTCTTCCGGCGCCGAATATCTCGGTAATGTCGTCAACGCAATTCAAGCATATCGACAAACCCGGGTTGAGCGGCGACTGAATGAGCATTTCGGTCTGACGCTCTGTCCGGCCGCAAAAGGAACAGCATTCTTCTTTTTTCTTTGCCATTTTTTCCTATACTTCAGAAACTATCTACTTCTTTGAGAGCACTTTGTCGATCATTCCGTATTCGAGGGCTTCCTGGGCGGTCATCCAGTAGTCGCGGTCGGAATCCTTAGCCACTTTTTCGATATCGACGCCGGAATGTTCTGCAATAATACCGTAGAGTTCCTGTTTGATTTTAATGATTTCGCGGGCAGTGATTTCAATGTCGGAAGCCTGACCTTGCGCACCTCCGAGGGGCTGGTGGATCATGACGCGCGAGTGAGGCAGGGCGTACCGTTTGCCTTTTTCACCCGCCACAAGGAGCACGGCGGCCATCGAAGCGGCCATGCCGGTGCAGATTGTCGCCACGTCGGAGCCGATATGCTGCATAGTGTCGTAAATTCCCAGTCCGGCATAAACCGAGCCGCCGGGCGAGTTGAGGTAGATCGTGATGTCCTTGCCCGGGTCGGAATTGTCGAGGAACAGCAGCTGCGCTTGGATTACATTGGCGGCATAGTCGTCGATTTGTGCGCCGAGGAAGATGATGCGGTCCATCATCAAGCGCGAGAACACGTCCATCTGCGCCACATTGAGCCTACGCTCCTCTATGATTGTGGGAGATATATAGTTCGAATTAATTGAAGATGTGAATTGATCAAGAGCAAGGCCGTTCATGCCCAAATGTTTTACGGCAAAATTTCTAAATTCTGATTCCATATCTATATAGTTTATGCGTTTGATTATCAAAGTTACGATTTTTTTTGCAGACCACAAAATTTTACGGCATCAAATATTCCGATATTTCCGATGAAATG
>CADBML010000138.1 GCA_902795825.1 uncultured Bacteroidales bacterium | reverse complement strand
GTGGCTCGGGGAGATGCCGAAGCGGGTGTTGCCTGAAAGGCAGCCCGCGGTGGCGAAGCCATCGGCACTCGACCCAATTGCGTTAATGCGTAATGCATAATGCAAAATGCATAATTAGGCGTTTGCAGTCGTATTATTCCGAGTGACCTGAGCCGTCCGAGGGGTTCAAGCCATCCGAATTTGACACGAATTGCCATCAATTAGTCATGAATTATTCTTGAAAAAAAATAGTGGCAACATTTGGAATGTTGCCACTTTATCACAGAAAACCACAATATTTAGTGAGGATAAAGCAAATTGCGATGTTCCTCCACTTCTATTTCATTCTTGATAATATTCACATTATCCCGCTCCAACGCCACTTGTTTCTCCAAATCGGCAATTTCCTTTTTTAGTTCCGACTGCCGGAAATAGATTTCGCATTGAGCGGCTAGATTCCCGATTGTCATTCCCGCTTTAGGAGTTCTTTTTATGATTTCCCAGTAAATGGAATATTTCCCCAAATCAACGCCTTTCACATTAAGCACCTTGTCAATTGGGCCAACAATTGATTCGATAAAATCGGCGGTTTTATTCGTTGATGGGACATAATTAACATCCAAAGCTTTCGACAACTTGTCTATTCCTTTTTGTTTTAACTGTTTAGCCACTTTAGATATTAGTTCATCTATTATTTTTTTCTTTGTCGATGGGATTTCTGCCACAAGGATTTCTCCCAACAAATTGACATCATCCACAAACAATTCTTTTTGGTTTCTTACCAAAGCATCGTATGCGGCTTTTCGGGCAGCCAAAGTGTTTTCCGCCTTTTTCAAACGCCGTTCAGCCTCAGCCAAATTTGCCGGCTTTACTACACGAGTATTCGATTTTCCAAAATGCCGATAAAAAACATGTTCACAATAAACACCTTTCTCCTTGTTAAACATCCTTATAATGCCGTATTCAGCATCGCTTGGAATTTCGGACATTAATTGATTATTGAATTCGGCATACTTGCCAAGAATCACAAAGTCCTGAGTTTGTACTTCATCAATGGTGACACACACTGTTTTTGATTGGCTATCGTGATATACGCTAGAAACATTTAACGGATAGTCATTTACATATTCTCTTATTTCATTCTGCGCTTGAGATATTTTTTCTGGAGTACATTGAGCTTGCAAATCCGCCGAAAAAATAGATCCCGCCAAGACAGGCAAACCCATCACAAAAAGAATTCTATTCATAACTAGATAATAGTTGAGTTTTACATTTATTATATATTTATCGGGCATCAGTTATTTTTTATTTTTTATTTTTTATTTTTTTCTGTTTTTGTTTTTGTAGTTCGCGCATCACATTTGCATCTAGACAACTTTGGTCGTTACAATTCCCGTCAACTTGGACATCATCATTTTTTGTTATTGGCTTAACACCACCTTTAGTTTTTGCAATATTTTTCGGTCTTATAGGCTTATTATCGGTCTTTTTACCTTTAGTTTGTGATGTATTGTTAACTTGCGAGTCATTTGATTTGCTGAGTTTTACCGAATTTTGATTATCCTCCTCACATTCACTAGTTTTAAGGTTAAGATTGTTGTTGTTTTCCGACGCACCATCCGCAATTTGTCTTCCATTTTTGATATCTTCGTAAGCTCCTTTGTTCATGTAAACTACCCGTTTGCCGTTTCGCGTCATTATTCTCCATCCTCGTTGGTGAGGCATCTGTTCAACCAAATAAGGCCGCACTTTCTCAATGTTGCCGCTTTCATAATTGAGAATCGTAACTTCCGTGGGGGCTAGCTTAGCATTTTTTAAATCATCCGCCCTTTTCTTTTCCAATTCTTCTTTTTCTTTTTGAGCGGATTCAGTGTTTCTGCCCTCAAGCGCTGCCACGCGGTTTTCTTGTTGTTTTTTGTCGTTTTGATTCGTGAAAGCACGATAATCCGGGTTTTGAGAAAGGCCTGAAATATAATTCTCGGCTCTGTAGTTGTTATGTAACTCGTTAGCAACTTGCTGGATTTTAGCTGTTTCATTCTGAGTCTTAGTCGCAACTTTATAATGAGTCTCTTGCACATTTTCCTCCTTTTGTTGATCCTTCTTGCGCCTATTTTCTGCTTCTGCTACTTTGTTCATAATCAGTCTTTCAAGACGTGCATTGTCAATACCTTGCGCAAACATTACTTGCGCCGTAAAAGAAAACAATAGTAGGTATAATACTTTTTTCATAAGTTAATTATTGTTATTATTTTGTTATTATATGTCTTGTTAATTATTTCCCATAATGTCAATATTTAGGCCAATATGTTCAACGTCAATTTCAACTTCTTCCCATCCGCGAATGACTTTTACTTTGACCGGGCTGAACCTTTCTAATGAACGTACATAATTATTGATATCATCCACTGTATTTACGACACAACCATCAATGCTTTGGATGATATCTCCTTTCTTGATGCCATAGATTGCCCCTGTACCTCCTGCATGGAATCCCGAAACAAGAACCCCCTTTGCGTCTGGGTGTTTTTTTTGTAATTTCGGATTTCCCTCAATATCTTGTAGGTATAAACCTAAGCTGTTTACATCATTTTTGTTGTGAAATGATTGACTACATTTAATTTGGTTGTCTATCATTGTTTTCTCATTGCGGTTGTATAACTGAGCCAACTGATAACAATTCCATTGTTTAATGGCATCTTTTGAAGACAATCTTTTCTTCCAAACAGAAATCTCCTTTTTACCACACTCATTCGATAATTCTTTGATTAGACCCTGCAAATCATAAAGAACCAACCTGTTCATTATGTCTGGCGTTAATTTCATAAACAGGACTTTGTCCTCTCGTTCATGTTTTTGTTCTTTGTTAGGAGTGACGACGATTTGCTGTGGTTTAATATTGGCTTCAATTTCAAAATCATTTACCATATAAATAACTGCTTCGCAAATATTAATAATTTTCTTCGGGTCTTTTTTAAATAAGCCTCCTATTAAGCTCCCCGCCATGTCCCCAAAAATAGATCCAAGAAATGATGAACCTATAGCGTTAGAAAATAAAGAGCCTGCTGCATTGCCAACATTAGCTGTCACACTATTTTTTATTGCTATGTCCATATCACTCGGCATATCAAGGTGTTCGCTACTCCACACAAAATACGCCCTGTTATTTCCCAACTCTGTTCTTTTCTGTAAACTCAATTGGTTTAAATCAGATTTATTAACTGTTTCAAATGTTGCACGCATTGCCTCGCGCAGTGTTATTTTCTGTAAATTCAATTGGTTTAATTCGGCCTCTCCGCGATGAAGAGCCAATGATCCATCATCCCCTTTAATTAACATATAGTATGGATAACCATTATCATTATTATGCAAATTAACGCTCACCCATATACCCGAACCTATACGGTCAAACACTGGCACATAGTCGCGAATTTCTTGGAGGTAAGATCGCAACGTTTTGATGTACTCTTTTACATTGTCTGTCTTGTTAACGACCAAAAGCTCGGCTATGCAGTCTTTCAGTGCAAGTGTGTCGTTAAGCACATGGGCACTAATGTCTCCTTTGACAAAATGCACTGTAGGCATACGTTTGTCGTATGGCTCTGCAAACAATTGGAAAACTTCTATTGCGGCAAGAGTCTCCAAGTTGCGGTCGGCTTTTTGATAATCTATAATTGACTGATATATGGCATCCCTGAAATGGTTCTTTGTGACTTCAGTAACTTGCTTCGCATAGATGGTATTGAGCCGCAAAAGAGCTTGGCTGGCATCCCTATTAGCCAACTTGTTCTCAACATAAGAAGTCAACAACTCTTTAACCATGCCGGCATCAACATTTGAAACATAATCTTTCGGCGCGACATTAATGCTTGATTGACTTTTGTTGTAATTACGTTTCACTTTGGCATCAATCGTAAAACACGACACCACCACAAGCAATAGAATCAAAATTTTTTTTGTCATTAAATGATGTTTGTTGCTTTCCTGGCAAGAAGTCCTTAATTGCCAAATTAACAAAACAAAAAGCGTGGACTAAAACTAAGTCTACGCTATCTTGGTATCGCCAAACACCATGCTGCCGTAAATAAGTAAAAGCCCACGCTTTAACGCGAGCATCAACTTTTACTCTTGGCAGCTACTGTAAATTTGGCGATTTCAGATAGCCAGAATCAAAGTTAACACTTCATCTATATTTCTAATAATAGATTGTAACCAATCTCGACCACAAATTTAAACATTTAATATGAAATAAACAAAATAATAGCTATTTTTTTAGACCTTGCCGAAAATTTACAGGAATTTATAGGATAGCTAGATAGCTAGACTAAAGCGACCAAAGCGAATATTATCCTCTGACGCATTTCATGCGAGACCGCATCCCACGACACGCTGACATATTATTCTTGAAAATTAATGGATAATTTCTGGCAATTCGTGTTTTTCACCGAGCCACAAACAAAAAAGGCCGCCGAAGCGACCTTTTTCATGTGATTCGGGCGGGACTCAAACCCGCGACCCGCAGTTTAGAAGACTGCTGCTCTATTCAGCTGAGCTACCGAACCTCCTTTGCGGCTGCAAAGTTAATAATTTTTCCGCAATTACGGAAATCTATGGCGATTATTCCCCACTACAACAAATACAACACGATCAACTGGGCCACTACCACCCGCAAAAACATCGTCAACGGGTAGACCGTCGAGTAGGCCACGGCGGGTTCGTCGTTGTTCGTGGAGTTGGTGGCGTAGGCCAATGCGGGCGGGTCGGTGTAACTTCCCGACAGAACGCCCGCAAGCGTCAGGATGTTAATTTTGTATTTCCAGCGGGCGAAACATCCCACAATCAGCAGCGGAACGACAGTAATCACAAAGCCCCAGAGCACCCACATAGCACCAGTCGAGTTGAAAACAGTCGCGGCGAAGTCCTTGCCCGCGGCAATACCCACCGATGCCAAGAACAGACATATACCCAACTCCCGCATCAGCAACGATGCCGACGACGAAGTGTAGGTGGTCAGTTTGATTTTATAGCCGAAGCGGCTCAACAGGATGGCCACAATCAGCGGGCCGCCGGCGATACCGAGCTTTATTCCGTAGCCGAGATTCAACGAGCCGAGAATCAGACCGAAAATGATTCCGACGAAAATAGTTATCATATTAGGCTCATGAAGACGCTTCATCGAGTTGCCGAGTTTTTCGGCGAGGCGGTTGATGTCGGCGAGATTGCCCACCACCGTCATGCGGTCGCCCATCTGAAGCCGGAGATTGGGCGAAGCCACCAAATCCATGCCGGCGCGGTTCACTCGCGTGGCATTAAGGTTGTAACCTGCATGGAGGCGAAGCCGGCCTATCGGCACACCGTTGAACTCGCTCTTTGTAATCAATATGCGGCGTGACAACACATGTGTGGGCGTTGCCTCCCAGTCCATCTCAACCTCCTTGCCCACCACCGTTTTGAACATATCCGCATCTTGGGCCGACATGACGATGCGCATGCGGTCGCCAACGTGGACCACAGTAGTGCTTCGTGGCAAAGCCACTTTGCCGTCGGGGCGCATCAACCGCGAAACGACGAAATCGCAATTTATCACTGAATTGAGAACTCGGATGGTTTTTCCCTCAAGAAGCGGATTTGTGACCTCTATGTTGAGAATATGCGGCTTCAACATGGAATTGTCGCGTTCGGCTTCGATTTTTTTCACTTCTTCATCGACATCAATCTTAAATATTCCCTTAATAATCAACATTACGAGAATAATGCCCACAACGCCAAGAGGGTAAGTGGCGGCATAGCCCATGGCCATCATATCGACGGCTTCGGGAAGATTTTCCACCGACTGCTGGGCGGCGGCAAGTCCGGGGGTGTTGGTGACGGCTCCCGACATTATACCGACAAGAGCCGGCATATCGGTTTCTCCTTTGAAGAAGTAAATCGACAGCACAACGATAACGTCGATGGCCACAATCGACACCGCCAAACCGTTGAGAAGCATGCCGCTTTTCTTGAACGACGAGAAAAAGCCGGGTCCCACCTGCAGGCCAATCGAGAAAATAAAGAGTATCAGTCCGAAATCACGCACGAAATGGAGTGTCTCCGCATCGACGACATAGCCTAAGTGACCCATCAGAATACCCACGAAGAGGACAAACGTCACGCCAAGCGACACATTACTTAACTTCAATTTTCCCAAATACACGCCCAACGCTATAACAAACGAATACAACAGGATTGTTGCCGTCAGACTCGTGTTCCCGGGGGAAAATAACGCTATCAAATCGTTCATTTTATTTCTATTATTGTCTTATTGTAATAACTTAACGTTGAGCAAGCGGATGTCAAACGCCCGCCAAATCCAGAATATCGGCAGGAGAATCTGCTATGTGGTTCGCGCCGTTTTCACGCAGTTCGGCCTCGGGGCGAAATCCCCATGTGACACCCACAGATTCCACACCGGCATTTTGGGCCGTGCGTATGTCGGTGGCGGAATCGCCGACGTAAAGGGCGTCGGCTGCGGCTGTTCCCGTTTCAGACAGGATGTCGAAAACAATCGTCGGGTCGGGCTTCACTTGACGTGCATCGGTCTGCCCCTCGATGGCCGCCCATGCCACATCAGGGAAATAGTGGCGGATTACCTTCCGTGCGGCCCGCTCATATTTGTTCGACGCGACAGCCAAAGCCACGCCTTTGCCATCCAATGTCAGCAAAAGTTCGGCAATTCCATCGTATGCGACGGTTTTTCGGCAGTTGTTTTCGTCGTAATATGAGATGAAATCGGGTTTTACTGCTGCAAGCGTCGCTGCGTCCTTGCGTCCGTCGGGAAGCGCCCGAAGCAGCAACCTTTCAATTCCGTTGCCCACCATCGACTGGATTTTCTCAACCGAATGGGTGGGGAATCCGTTTTTTCCGAGGGCATAGTTGGCGGCATCGCCCAAATCTGCGATGGTGTTAAGCAATGTGCCGTCGAGGTCGAATATCACAAGTCGTTTCATCGGAATTGCGGATTAGAACGGATAGCCCACCGAGAAATGGAATGTGGCGTCGCGGCTCCATTTTGGGTGAACCAACGGCCAACGCTCCTGATTCTGCGCGGGGTTGTAAGCCTTCATACCTAGGTCGAGCCGGATAAGGAAATATGTGAAATCCATGCGGATACCAAGCCCGTAAGCGGCGGCAATTTCCTTGTAGAATTTATTGAAGTGGAACATTCCGCCCGGCTGGTTTTCGTAGTTGTGGATTGTCCAAATGTTGCCCGCGTCGATAAATATGCCGCTCTCGATGAGCCAGAACAGTTTGGCGCGATATTCCACGTTCAAATCAAGACGGATGTCGCCGCATTGATTGATGAAGTCGCTCACGTTGTTATGCGAATCGTAACTGCCAGGGCCGAGGGTGCGGACGCCCCACCCTCTCACTCCGTTTGCGCCTCCGGCATAAAACCGCTTTTCGAAAGGCATAATTGTGGAATTGCCGTATGGCACACCGATGCCCGCGCCGACGTGGAATGCGAGGCTATTGCGCAAATCGAAGTTATAAGCCACCGAATAGTCAGCTTCGACCTTGAAATACTGCGAATAGCGGTTTTTGAACACCTCGTAAGCTCCGTCGTGACGCTTTGCGCCCGTCAGGGTCGAAATCGCATAGAGCAGGTTGCCGGCAAATTCGCCCGACACACGGAAGGAATAGACCGAGGGCTGACGATTGTAGCGGGCCGCCATTGACGACGTGGGTGTGCGCTTGTTGCTACGGTAGAATGAATAACCCGTTTTCATGATGAAGTGATCTTCGTAGCTGTAACGCAGGAGGGGGTTGTTCGGGGCTATTTGCTCGATGAAATCAAGTGTCGAATTTGGCAGATAGACATAGTTTATGTCAATAAGGTCGAATGTGTGGCGGCGCGAAGCGTCGCGACTCGACCATTTGTATTTCCATGCCGCGCCGGCAATGATGCGAGTGTACTCCGGACGCTCTTGAAAGTTGAACGACATGTTGAAGTTGGTTGTGGCCTTCATGTTGCGCTTGAACGAACGGGATAGAAAAGGAGCCTTGAACTTTGGAAATGTCAACCCCACTTCGCCCGCATATTCAGTGTAGCGGTTGTTAATCAACCCGCTTACGTCGCCCGAAATGCTTTCGTAAGAGGCACGTCCTTTGACGGTGAGTGTTTCGGCTCCGTGTCCGATGTTGCGATGCTGGTAAGTGAGTCCGGCGCCGAATCCGAGGTCGCCTTCGGAATTTGTGCCCTCTATTTCTAAGGTGACGCCCTGTTTCTTGCCTGGAGTAAGCAGGATGTAGGCATCTACGGCTTTTGCGTCGGCGAGGTCGCCCACTTCGCGAATCGACACATTGACATATTTCAATATCGACAACCGGCCGAGCGCCTCTCGGGTGCGGGTCACATCATCGACGTTGTAAAGTCCTCCGGGGCTCAAGAAACAGCAGTGGTCGAGGATTTTGCCATTCAGATAGCGGTCTGGGCCGCTTAGGATTTTCAGCCCTTTGTATTCGACGGTGTCGCGGTCGGCGAAGTGGTAGCCGAGGTCGTGGACCGGATCATAGTCTGTCACATAGTAAATGTCGCGAACATAATAAACCGGATGCGTGTCGAGCGTTTCGGTTGTGCCAAGCCCCTTATACGGCAATTTCACATCGACGGTCAGCCCCACGTCGGTAGAGCCCTCTATGGTGTCGGCTACGTAACTTACGTATTCTTTGTTAAAAGCGTAATAGCCATTCTCTCGAAGGTAGTTTGTGATGGCGTTGCGTTGGGAATCGAGGCGGTCGCGATCGAGGAAGTCGCCCTCTTTGACGGTAAAAGCCGAGCCATCAGCCTCAAGCAAGCGTCGAACGTCGGGGTCGGCGATATTAAGCGTCACGCTTCCTATGCGGTGAGGCTCGCCTGCCGTGACCTTATAATGCACGTCAATCTTCTTCTTTTTGTCGCGTCGGACAGTATCTACCGTCACAGTGTTGTGAAGAAAACCTTTGTTGATGAAAAGTTGATGGAGCTGCTTCACCGATGCGTCGGTCAGCGACTGGTCGTAAATCACAGGCGGCTGACCTATGCGGCGCACCCAGCGGTTGAACCATTTCGTCGTGTCACTGCCCGAAAGATTATAGGTGGCAAGCTGTAGCTTGACTGTCCACAGCACCTTATGATTAGGCAATTGGCGAAGATAGTTTAGCAGCTCATCATTAGTGAACGGCGCCTTACCATCCACTGTAACGCTGACATGGTCAACGAGATGCTGTCCATCAGGCACATGCTTAGTGGAACTGCACCCGACGAGCACAGACAAAAAGGCCAATAATATGCAACGCTTATATATCGGCATATACATTCCAGCCCAAACAGGGCAGAGTTTACAGCCACAAAGTTACAAAAAAACTCTCACACTAAGGAGAATTAACCGCGATTATTAATGACTCCAAAGAAATAGCCGCCACGCCCCAGAGAAAACAAGTCAACCTAAATGCTCTATAAGCTCTATATTTTATATAAGCTCTATTTTCTTTATATTCTCTATTTGACGCGGGAGGATGCAAAAAAAGAGCCGCGGGGCTTTGACGCTCCGCGGCTCTCCTCATCGCCGGGCTCTCCCCGGC
>CADBML010000137.1 GCA_902795825.1 uncultured Bacteroidales bacterium | reverse complement strand
TGAGGTTTTGCTGTGGAGAGGGGTTCGCCCTTCGCCTTCATACTGACAACCGCCTTCGGGCGGTTTTTTTATATATCAAATACCAAATTGTCAACTGCGCCATTTATGACGCAATAAACGTGTTTAATACGTTGTCTAACGCCCCATTCAGTCATTTTATCCTTGTACCGGTTGAAATGCTTTATATTTTCAGCCAATTAAACAGAAACTGATTATATAAAGCGTAGTGGTAAAATTATTCATCATCGCTTTCTCTATTCGGTCACTGATAAAATTAAAGAATAAGCATCAAGTGGCGACTTCTTATGCTTTGCGCAAGTTCAGCCCACACACTCAATGCTCATTACTGTAACAAAGTTACATCTTTTTCCAGAATTGACAAAACTTTTGGTTGAAATGCTTTATATTTTCAGCCAATTAGAAGAAATTGATAAAATTTTTAATGTTTTCACTTGTCCACAGTTTTGAATTGTTCAAGACTGTGAGTTGACGCCTTTGTTGATGACAAAGTCTATCCATGCGATTCAGTTCTTTTTCATTGTTTACTCCTGCTGCCCGAGAAGTTCTCTATAGACTGCCAGATATTGCTCCACATGGCTTTCATAGCTGAACGAACGGGCATATTCCTTCATGGCAGATATGCGCTCGTCGTCATCATAGAAATGAGGCAGATTCTTGTGAATACTGTCCACCATGGTCTGTGTCAGCACATCCTTCCACACGATGGCATGGCCGCCTGTAATCTCGGGCAAGCAGGTGAATGGAGCCACAAACACGGCTCTCCCGAACTGCATCGCCTCAATCGCCGGCAATCCGAATCCCTCGCCCTGGCTTGGGAAAAGGAATGCCTCGCAATGGGCATAGAGCCAGATGCGCTCCTCGTCGGCTATTTTGCCCGGCAACACCACATTGGTGATTCGTTCTTTCTCTATTCTCTCGCGTATAAGTCGGCCTGCGGCAAAATGGTCGTCACCGCAGATGTAAAGGTTATACTCCGGAAACTGCTTCATCACATCCAACAGCAGGTGAAAATTCTTTTTCATTCTGACCTGTCCGATGGTGAAGAAGAAAGGCTTCGTCCCCTCCACAAACGCCGGTTTTCGCTGTGGCTTGTCGTCAATCCGCTCCACGGCATCATAGATCACCTTAATGTCGTTCTTCTTGTAGCCGAAGGTGTGCTCGATTTCAGCTGCCACGAATTCGGAGATCACTGTCAGTTGGTCGGCCCGTCGCAGTTGCCGGCGCATGCGCCATTTGTGTTTCTGTTGGCTCAGCCACCCTTTTTCGCGCAAGAAATTCAGGTCATGAATAGTGAGCACCATCTTTGTGTCTGCACTGGCATTGTTGTGCAGTTGGTTTTGGTTCACGGAATGCCACAGATCCACGTGAGGGACTCCCCGATACGAGCTTTTACGTTTTCTGTCCACATAGTGACATTCCACTTTCTGCTCCAAATCCTGTGGATAGCCGATGGGCAACAACAATACAAAACGGAGGTCGTGCAATGATAACTCCGAGAAGATCCTCGCATAGTTAAGAGCAATCTGACCGAAACCGCAGGTTGGGTTCTTCAAATCCGATAAATCGAGCAGTACTGTTTTTTGGGACATATTGTGTTGGCACTTGTAATGAATGACATGAGGGGCTTTTGCGCTTTCGTAAATCTGATTATTCTGCCCGCAAAATTACTCATTTTTTGCGCAACCCACAAATTTAGGCCCTATTATTGGAAAATTACATGAGCAAACAAAATGAATTCATGTCAAACTCCTGTTGTCAGTGTTGTATTCAGTTGTCATTTGTTGTCTTCTTTATTGAAAAAATTCGTGCCATTTGGCAACTTTTGGGCTTTTCCTATGACGTATGTCACGAATTTTTGCTAACTTCGCATATTATTTTCGCGTATGGACGCGCACCGAGACGCTGAACTGCAAACGGACGACTTGTCGTGAGATGGTTTGAAAAGGTTTCAGTTTCGAAATGTTTTAGACAGCCACGCGCTTTGACTTCCCAATAGTGACACTACAAATAGATTCACTCGACCAACAGCTGTTCCTTATCCTGAACGGAATCCACACCACCTATTTTGATTGGGTGATGTGGAATGTCAGCAGCCGACTGTCATGGCTGATAATCATGCTGACATTCCTGTGGACGCTTCACGACAAGGGCTGGCACAGGGCCGTTGTGGCGGTTTTTGCCATTGCGTTGACAGTGGCCATTGCCGATCAAGTGTCGGCCGGGTTTATCAAGGGCTTTTTCGAACGCCTACGGCCCACACACGAACCATCGCTGTCGGGGATGGTCCACACCGTCAATAGTTATGTCGGCGGCAATTATGGTTTTGTGTCGAGTCATGCCGCCAATTCTTTCGGAGTGGCAATCATTGCCAGCCTAATAATGAAAAACCGCACTGTGTTTTGGGCTATGACAGCATGGGCAATACTGCAAAGTTTCAGCAGGATATATTTGGGCGTACACTATCCAGGCGACGCGTTGGGAGGCCTCATTTTAGGCGTTGTGGCGGCTCTTGCTGTCTATGGCCTTGTGAAATTGGCAAACCATTACTGGCCTAAGGCTGTGCCCGTAGAAAAATTCACTTCCGACGATGGGCGGCTCATGGTCTGCTCGCTGGTTGTGACTGTTGTCATCATTGCAGCTATTTCCCCATTCTGGTTGCTGAAACTCTGATTGCGGAATTATTTTAGCGACACTAAATTCGACAAAGCATAAAACTATCATCCGTTTGATTTGTCGAACATGAGTTTTTTCCTTTCCCTGACAAAAAACGGACCTCTTACATAAACCTGTCTCGCCGATTAGACAAAGAACAAAAAAAAATCGTCAAAGAAATGATAAGTGATTTTTTTTGTTTAATTTTGTGAAAAATAATACTACAAACAATCGAAAAAATGAAACGAATCATCTATTCATTCTTGATGCTTGCGGTTGTTGCCACCTTGACATCAGCCTACAAATTCAAAGCCAACGACTACGAATCGGCAACGAAGCGGATTACCGCCAACGCTACGACATCCTACGAAAAAGCCCGCGCCATCTACGCATTCCTCGCCGGCAATATGATTTACGACGTGAGCGGCACAATCACCGAGGCCAACGAATGTTGGGACAAAAGCACGGGCACGTGTAAAGCCTACTGCGACGTTTATATGATTCTTGCGAATCATGCCGGTCTGAAAGCCCGCGTCATCAACGGCATCGCCAAGAATTTCCACGGAGCGGCCAACGAATCCGGACATAAGTGGATTGCCGTGCAGACCGAAAAGGGAGAAATCCTCTGCGACCCCGTTTGCGGTTCAGGCACAGTCAAAAACGGCGTGTTCACGAAGTCGGACCACGATATGTCATGGTGGGACGTCGCTCCCGAGGTGATGGCAATAACCCACTTCCCCGACAATTCGGCCGACCAACTGATGAAAAAGCCCATCACCCGCGAGCAGTTCAACGCAATGCCCATATTCGAGCCTTGCCTGCTCGACTTCGGGCTGAACCCCTCAAACATTTTCAACCATCTTCTCAAAGGCGGCACGCTCCCCGAATTGAACAAAAAAGCCTCAGGCTATCTCGACTTTATTGATTTCCCCGCCTCCGACCAACTTCGAGTGGGCAAAACCTACGAGATAAAATATAACAACAAGAGCGGCGCGCGCTTTATCCTCGACCCGCAGGACGCTGTGAAAGCCGCCGCCAATTCAAAAGGAAGTACAGATGTGCTCACCTTCACTCCACTTAATTCGGGCGATCTGACACTCTATGCCAACCTTGCTAAGGACAATTATGTGAAAGTGGCCACGTGGAACGTCGCTTCAGCCACAAACGACGACTACAAAGCGCTGCAGTCGGTCGACCCCTACCTTTCCCACGCTTGGGATAAGTTCGACAAAAGCCAGGTCAGCCGCCTGAAACAACACCTTTTCAATCCACACGAACTAATCGAGAAAATCGAAAAAGGTGAAATCACATCATTCCCGACAATGTACACGGTAGCAAATATTCAAATGGCCGAAATGCCTATGACTTCGTCGCTCCGCGCAGGCGAAACCTACACGTTCTCAATCAACAACCCCAAGAACGTGGAAGTAATTGTTGTCAGCAACGACCGGCTCAGCACAAAAGTCGATAACTGGCAAAAGCAAAAAGGCGACATCTACACGATGAAATATCTTGTTCCCGCCGTTGGGCGCGTATCGATTTTTGAAAAGCGCGGCGCCGACTGGCTCCCCGTTGTCGATTATGAGGCGACAGAACCTACAGCCTCAGGAAAAGCCCTCATTGAAGACAAAGACCCGCTAAACGCCGATGCCGTCAAAGCGCTCGACCAACTCGCCGTTTATGGGCTTGTGAATCACGGATTCGACAAAAAAGAACTGCTCAAGCTCGCCAACTCAGGCAAAGTCACCTCCCTGCCTATGTTCTATAAAGGCGGCGACTACACGGTGGTTGATATTCCATTGACATCAACCCTGAAAGTTGGGAAATCCTACACATTTACCTTGCGCCCGAAGAGCGCTAAAACCCAGTGGGCCGCCATCAACGGCAAAACTCAATGGCGCAAAGAGTGGAAAGCGGCAGGCGGCAAAGTCAGCCTTACAGTCAAGCCCGAAAACGCAGGCGAAGAGTTTATGATCGCTTGTCTCGAAGAAGGCAAGGAGCAATTCGACGTGGTGCTGATTTACAAAGTAGAAGAATAATTCCGGCACCCGCGCAACCCATCATAGATTATTCATAATCCGAAATAAGAAAGGGAAACGCCTCAAAGCGTTTCCCTTTCATGTTGGTTGAAGAATCATCTGGATGATTCAGTGTGACGATGATTTCATTTTAGTGGATTTCTATAAACATTATGCGATTTCAATCGAGCGTTTAGGCTTTTTCTCCTCGCGTTTCACCTTGGGAAGAACGATGGTGAGAATACCGTTCTCAACCTTAGCCGACACCTCATCGCGAGCCACATCCTTCGGAAGGGAATAGTTCTGCTCATAGTTGGTGTAGGAAAACTCACGACGGAGATAGTGATGGTGCTTGTCCTCATCTTTGTGTTCGAGTTTATTCTCAATGGCGATGCTGAGATTGCCTTCGTCGGTGATGTTGACGCGGCAGAACTCCTTCTTCAATCCGGGAGCCGCCACTTCCATCGTGTAGGCTGCGTTATCTTCCTTGACATTAACTGCCGGGGCTGTCGAATTTGCACGAGGCATAAAATCATTGCTAATGAGTTCGTCAAACACTGTCGGGAACCAACTGTTTTTAATCATTAATGGTAACATAATTAATACCTCCTATAATTTAGTTAAACAAACATTTCATTTCGCCTCAGCTTTCGCTTCGGCTTCGCTTAAGAATAAAGCAAAGCGCGTGCCAAAAATTGAATATATGCCGAAAAAATTTTCAACGGCTATTATTGTGATATGAGCATAATTTTGTGTAAATTTGCAACAACTTTAGAATATGCAGCTTAAATGTTCGACTTTTTCAAAAAAAATAAGGAGCCCCAAAAATTGTGTGTCACAACCGACATCCACTGCCATGTCGTGCCTGGAATTGACGACGGCTCGCCCGACGCCGTCACATCGGCCGACCTTGTCGAGCGCATGCAACGCTGGGGCATCACCCGCATAATAGCCTCTCCCCACGTCACAGAAGCTTCGTTTGAAAACACTCCGCAGATAATGGACAACGCCCTCGCCTCGCTCAAAGAAGAACTCGACCGACGCGGAAACGGCATCGACATCTCCCACTCCGCCGAATATCGCATCGACGACTACTTCTTTAGCCAAATCGAGAACGATAACCTCTGCCCTCTTCCAGGCAATTTCCTCCTTATTGAGAACTCGTTCATCCAAGAGCCGTGGGATCTCGACCGAATTGTTTTCGACCTGAAGATTAAAGGGTTTAAGCCTATTCTGGCACACCCCGAACGTTACTTCTACTATGCCGAAGGACATCGCGACAGATATAAAAAACTTCATGTCAACGGGCTGATGTTCCAAATCAACCTGCTCAGTCTCGCCGGCCATTATGGAAAAGCAGAAAAGAATACCGCCGAGTATCTGCTCGAAAACGACATGGTTGACTTTATCGGAAGCGACCTTCACAACCACACCCACGCCGACTCAATTGACGCGTACCTCTCCTCCCGCGACTACCAACGCCACCTACGGCATCTAATCCCGCGCAACGACAGCATTTGAGTGCGACGGTGAGTACTTCTTCGACGGCGCAATTCTTTCAACCCGACAGCCCATTCAGCGCAAACCGTAATGAGAGACCATTTTTATCCGCTGATTGCCGCGCTGGCCGCTGCCGTAGTTTCTCTCGCCATCGACGTCATTTCAGGCAATGATGTCACGGCAATCATGCAAAGTGTGGTTTTCGCATTATCTGCGCCGCTTTTCTTCTCTCTTGCCGCCGAAATCCTTCAATCACGCAATTCTGCTTTTGCCATTACCCTCGCCTACGCATTGCTGTTTGGCATCTTCGGTGCACACCACCGGCCTTTGGCCACTGAAGGATACGCCGCAATTGCTTCAATCGCCGCCGCATATTTGTTTTTTATTGCTGATCGTCGTTTCGGCATTTCTAAAGCAGGCAAAACGTCGCTGACAATTTTTTTGACCTTGGCCGTTGTGTCCACTTACACGCTTTCGCTTAACGATTGGCAAACCGACAGCATGAACATCGTCCAAAGGCTGTCGGCAGGCGCTCACTATTCCGTAATTGACGGCAGCCACCTGCCGCCTCGGCTTTTCTATATCCTCGATTTCTTCGGCATCAACATCGGACTCGTCTATCTGACTCTCCTCATTGCGGCTACGATGCTGATATTTGGGAAGATGCGCCATAGGTCAAAAATGGCATTCATCACAATTTTGGCCGCAGTCATGACCTTAGCTGGAATGGCTTCGACAACATACGATTTCAGCCGACGCATCTACCCTGCCCTGCCTTTATTGCTCCTTATAGTGGCGGCAATTATCAGCAATTCAACCCACGGAAGTTCTCAACATCGAAGCGTTAGCATATCAAAACCGTTTTGGAGCGACAAAGCATTGTTGTCGATAATGCTCATAACCGCAACGGCGGCAACCGCCCACATGATTTTCTACGGTTTTGAATTCACTTCATTCGACACGCCCACCTATGTCGATGCCTTCCGCGAATATGCCGCGGGGCATATCGACCAACTTCGGACACCACTTTATCCATTGCTCATCGGATTAATGTCGTCGTTGTTTGGCGGAACTAACGCTTTCCTCGCCACAATAATCTTTCAGAACGTCGCTTTCATAGCGTCAATACCGATTTTCCACAATTTGAGCCGATATTTTGTGAAGTCGGAAAGAATTGTGCTGTCGTCAACGGCCATTTATAGCCTTTTCAATATCGCCTACGGATGGAACAACTGGATTATGACCGAGTCGTTGGCTGTCGTGAGCTTGGTAGGCATCATTTATTTAGCCACTCGGATGATTACCGAAGCCAAACTTAAATGGCTGTATTTCACCGCTTCTGCCATTATTTTGGCCATTTTATTGCGACCAATTTTCCTATTTCTCATCCCATGCGTCTTCCTTACAGGAGTTGTGTTGTTTTTCCGTAAAAACGACCGGCGAGCGGGACGACGCGCTATTGTCGCATCATTATTACCGGCGGCTGTTGTCATCGTTTATGCGCTTTGTTTCCGCGTTCAACACGGACATTTCACCATATCCTTCGTGAGCGCCATCAACAATTTCACGATGTTGCGCTCCTACGGATTGTTAAGTCCGGAGCATTGCCCTGACGGCAAATTTCATGAAATAATGGACCGTTTCCGCAACGAAAACGGACAGACCATCAATCCGGAACTTCCTCCCTGGCATGAAGTGAACCAGTTCTTGATTGTCGAGCGATGCTCATTGACCGATGTCAAAACAGCCACCGACCGTGCCATTCACGACAACATGGAGGCATGGATTGCCCACATTCCCAAAAGAGCCACCGACGCATTCCACTTCAACACAGTCATGCCTCGCCGACAAGCCACAGATAAATTGCTGTTGCCCCTAGATTTATTTCAAATCACCATCGGCGCGGTGGCTCTGTTCTTGTCGGTTTTTGTTGCCTTGTGGATATTGCGTAAGGACAGGCATCCTTTGGGCGTGACATTTTTTATCGTGACTATTTTAGCCGTCAACATCGTCGCCGCCGTCGTCGGCTCATGCGACGATTTCGACAGGCTAATCTATCCGTCGCTTCCAATAGTGATTCTACTCATGGCAATGCTTGCCGACGGCAATGACAAAATGCCGATAATCACCAAAACATGACTTACCGTACCGACATATCATCCAAAGAGAAAAAGGCCATAATAGCCATTATGGCACTGACTGCCATTGCTTCAGTGTTCTCCGCTTTGCGTTACGGCATCCCATTTTCGCCCGACACATGGACATATACCGATGCGGCCGATTCGTTGATGGCAGGGAATATCGACGCTTGGCGCACCCCCGTTTATCCGCTGGTAATATGGCTTTGCAAAGCCATTGCCGGAAACCACTACGAATGGTTGCTGGCGACGCTACAAATCACAGCGTTCGTGGCGACAATCCCACTGTTTCACAAATCGGCTAAATTTGCCGCCGGCAATGCGAAAGTGGCCTGCGCCGCTACCGCCGTTTTTGCCGCTATTGTGATTGAATCGGGCTTTTGTCAGTTCGTCCTCTCGGAATCTTTCGCCGTCACGCTGACAGTCGTGCTTATATATTTCACCACAGAGTTTTTACGACGGCCACACACGCCGTTGGCGCTCGCCATTTGCGCCACCGTTCTTCTCATTGTTTTTTTTCGGCCGGCTCAAATCTATGTTCTGCCCATAGCTTTCTTCTTCGCCGCAATAGCCGCAATGCAAAGAAAACAATGCAGAAAACCTTTCGTAGTCATCGCATTGGGAATGTGCATAATCGGAGGCATACTGTTCGGATATGCTTCGGCGTTTAACCGCCAACACGGTGTTTTTGCCCTGACGTGCGTCAACACTTACAACAACTATTATGCCTCACGTTTCGAGGGGATTCTTTCACCCGAAGCAGCCGCAGACAACCCATTGTTGAAAGCCGACATCGCAGGCGTCATCGACCAAAACGGATTGCAAACGGAGTCTGACTCCGCGTGTTGGGATGAAATCACCTCGCTTATCAGCCGCCATTCGCTTGCCGTAGTTAATCACATGGTGGACAATGCCGTAAGCGCCCACCGACAGACATGGTGGACTTCCGTCGCTCGAAGAGCTGCCTCGTCGGCTGTGGATTATAGATTCCCCACGTCGTGGATTCCGCAATTTTCGCAACGCCTCAAGCCTTTTTCTATCCCGTATTTGGCTGTTTACGCTTTATTGTTTATTTTTGCAGTGGTGGCTGTAGCCCAACTACACAGGAAGGCTTCGGCACGATGGTATTCGCTTATCTTGCTAACAGCCATTCTCGGCAACATGACAGTAGCCATCATCGGCGCGAAGGACGATTTCGACCGGTTATTGTTCCCGTCTGTCCCGATTTTAATCTTGATTGTCGAAACAATATTAGCCCAAATAATAACGTTGGTCAAACAGAAATCAAACTCTGAACAAATATGAAATTTAACACTCGCAAGCCCTATATATTTCTTCTTGTCGCCGTATCTGCGCTTGTGTCGGCTCTTTCCATCATTAAATATGGAGTATTGACCACATCCGACACGGAAAGCTACATTAACGCATTCGACGTTTATATGTCGGGGGGTATCGACAAGTTTCGCACTCCTATTTACCCCATTTTTTTGGGCATCATGAAGGGCATCTTCGGCTCTCATTTTCCTTTAGCTACAATCATCGTCCAACACATCATATTTATAGCCACACTCCCGTTCTTTTTTTCGCTGACTGAGAAATTGTTTAAATCACTTCCTTTCTCAATGATTCTGTCAGTTTTGCTCCTTTTAGCGATAGAAATCGCCAACTGGAACAACTTCCTTATGACTGAATCGCTCTCAACGTCCTTGACAATTCTCCTCTTGTTCTCTCTTTATAATCTCGTCAAAAAGCCATCAGTCCCGACTTTTCTGACGTGTTTGCTATTGAGTGTTCTTATTTTGCTTATACGTCCGGCTTTTATCTACCTTATTCCAGCGTTTTGCATCTTTTTCGTTATCCTCTTGTTTTCAAAAAAGCATAGAAAGGCTTCAGCATATTACTGCATGGCAATTACCGCCGCCCTCACCATTGTCGCGTCGGCCTACGTTATCGTTTTCCATAACGTCTTTGGAGTGTATGCTTTTTCCAACGTGAGCATTGTCAACAAATACTATACTCTCCGTCAAAATGGCCTAATCGACACGTCGGAGTCGTCAAACTCGGCCCTCGTCGCCGACATCGAAAATTTCAAAAAAATCAATGGTGAAACAAATCGGTTTATCCGTAGAACTTACCATGAAATCCAAACGCTCGACTCAATCTATCCACTCTACGATATTGACAAAATAGTAACCTCGTCGATTTCGCATAATAAGGGAAAGTGTGCGTCACTCGTTCTAGGCAGATTTCGAATGGCAATGACCGACTACGACACCGTTCCGGTTTCTTTTTATTCCTTAGTCAAAAACAAAATCACCTACATTTATTTAGTACTCCTCTTTGCCACTATCATTATTGCATGGGGATTTATTCGACGAAGAGAGCCCAATCAATGGCTGCTAATGCTCTATGTTTTGGCCATGGGGCACTTTGCGACAACGTTTATTGGAGCACAGGGCGACTGGCACCGACTCCTCGAACCGGCTATGCCAATATTTTTGCTATTGGCCGGCGAAATATTCATCAGACACATCAAACCTCGCCTGCCTCGTGTTCCCTCGCGAAATAAACAGGCCGGCGCTTCGACTCGTTAAAAATGCGCCCGACATACTCGCCGATAATTCCAAGACAAATCAGCTGAAGTCCACCGATAAAGAGGATTGTGATTATCAATGTCGGAAAACCGGCCACAGGGTCGGTGACAACCAATGATTTAATCAGGAAATACACTGAATAAATTATTGAAGCCATAGCACAGATAAAGCCTGCGAAAGTGGCTATTTTTAAAGGTGCTGTAGAGAATGACACAACACCCTCCATTGCCAACGACAAAAGTTTGAAAAAGTTCCATTTCGACTCGCCCGCAGCCCGCTCACCCTGCTCAAATTCCACAAAAGTCTTTTTATAGCCTATCCAGCAATACAGGCCCTTCGTGTAACGCTCGCTTTCGCGGAGCTGTTTAAGCGCGTCTATACAACGGCGGTCGAGAAGACGAAAGTCGCCCACATTTGGCAACAAGTCAATATTTGAAATCTTTCCCAACAACTTGTAGAACGTGAGGGACAACGACTTGCGAAGCCACGACTCCTTGCCGCGAGTAATTCGCTTTCCATATATATCATCATAACCCTCCTCCCATTTAGCGAGCATTTCGCCAATCACCTTCGGTGGATGCTGAAGGTCGGCGTCCATCACCACGGCACAGTCGCCTTGAGCATAGTCGAAACCGGCAAGCATAGCACGTTCCTTACCGAAATTTCGCGACAAATCGACAAAACTCACACGTTTGTCGTCGGCGCGTAGATTCTTAATGATTTCTAACGTGGAGTCTTTCGATCCGTCGTTGACAAACAGGAATTCCCACTCGTATGCATCGTGTTCGGCGGCAGTAGCGCATATCGCCTCATAAAGCAATGGCAACGACTGCTCCTCGTTGTAGCAGGGAATTATCAGGCTCACCTTTTTCATCTTGTCATTCTATTTAATAACACAAAATTACAACCTTTCCGCAAACCCAGCAAACACAAGGGCAATATTTATTCAATTTATTCAAAACCACAACCTTTTCAAATAGGATCGAGACACAAAAAACTATTTGCACCACGCATATACCTCATACTATTTCCAGTAATAGTGACGGAGTGTATTTGGGGAGTCGCTCCGCGCATCCCTCCCCGCTCGCCGCGGGGGCCCTTGCAAACAATCAGCCGAGACAGGGATTCGCTACGCGCATCCCTCACCGCTCGCCGCGGGGGCCCTTGCTAACATTTAGTGGAAAATCGGCATAACCGCCGCTGTCATTTATATTCAAACGCAGCCCTCACACAAACCAGTTTGCGTAGGGCTGCATTAGAATATAAAAGGGAACAACTATCGTCGTCCCTTTTCCACTAAATGTTTGCGGAGAGAGAGGGATTCGAACCCCCGGTACCTTTCAGTACAACGGTTTTCAAGACCGCCGCGATCGACCACTCCGCCATCTCT
>CADBML010000136.1 GCA_902795825.1 uncultured Bacteroidales bacterium | reverse complement strand
GAGTTCAGTTGTAGTTCGAGCAGAGTTCAGTTGTAGTTCGAGCAGAGTTCAATTGGAGTTCAGGCAGAGTTCAATTGGAGTTCAGTCGGAGTTCTTCACATACTCCAAAATGCCGTCAACCACCGCATCGGCGATTTTCCGTTGCCATTTCGGGTCGAGAAGTTTTTCCTCGTCGGGAAGGCTGCTCATGAAGAGCACTTCAAGGAGCGCGTTGGGATATTCAGTGGGCTGATTGAGGGCGAAATTGAAGTTTCCGGTCAGCCCGAAGTCCTTGAAGCCGAGGTCGAGCAAATGGCGACGCATGGTTTCGGCAAGACGGCGGCAGAAGATGTGCTTGTAGTAGGTCGATGAGCCCATTTCTTCGATAGGCGAGCCTCCGGCGTTGTTGTGGATTGAGATGGCGAGATCGACATTCGCATCCTTAAAAATCTTTTTGCGTTCGGCCATCGTCACATCGGAGTCGTCTTTACGCGACAACACCACCTTCGCTCCACGCTTTTCGAGCCGTTCTTTGACGAGCATCACGAGTTTGAGGTTGATTTCCTTTTCTGTTAGGCCGGAGTGCCCGACGGCTCCGGGATGTTTTCCGCCATGGCCGGCGTCAAGGCCGATTGTGAGGTCTTTGATGTTCGACGAGGGATGGTGGCGCACATCGACGGTGAGGATGTTTCCGTCATAACCCACGGAGTAGCCCCAAATGTTTTTCGATTTCAAGTGAATGATTACCCGCATCACGTCCCCTTCCACTTGGCGGAAATCGACATAGTCAATCATCGCAAGTCCGTCGACATGGGTGAGCCAGTTGCTGTTGCATTGAGTGGCGAAGAGGTCGATGCAGATTGCCGCAGGGTCGATTTCGGTCCATGAGCAATAGGCTCGTCGTGCCGGCATTGTGATGGTGAGGCGGTCGGCTTTCCCTATGTTTCTCGCTTTCATGTTGCCGGAGTTGACTGCCGAAGTGTTGGCGGGGTCTTTCTTGACGAGGTCGGTGGGCACGTAAGCGTATCGGTTGGCGGAAAGTTGCACCTTATAGAGCAGGTTGGGGATTTCTTCAATCACTTTAAGCGGGATGTTCTTGTCTATATAACCCATTTTTGATGCTCCGAGGCGGTCGGTGCCGTCGCCGTATTGGAGATAAGCCCCATCTTTGGTGGTGACTGTGAAGTCGGCTTTTTTGCGCAATATGGCTTTTTCCTCTTTAATTGGCTTCAGACTTGCCTGATGGTCGATGACTATGTGCTCTACGGCTTTTTCGCCCCTCTTTGAGGCAATGACTGGAATGTCGTTCATTCCCATCCCGAGATTTACCGTTGTTCCGAAACATCCCGACGAATACACTTTGACTTTATTGCCGTCAACGGTGACGGATGCCGACGGGTCGGTTTTGCCCACGATGGTGAGTTTATATCCCGACTTGTTTTTTTCTGTAATCTTGAGTGGCACGGTTGCGAATATGAATGTCGTGCCGACGGCGGCTATGCCGATGAGTGTGAGGATGCGTTTCATTATTGTTTTGTGTTGATTGTGTTGAAATGGCGGAGCACTGAATGTTTGTCGTTGGAGAGTTGGGCGCGCAGTGTTTTGAGCGAGTCGAAACGCCGTTCGTGGCGGATGAATGCGCTGAACGAGAGCTCGACGTCGCGACAGTATATGTCATCGGAAAAGTCGAGCAAGTGGGCTTCGATGGTGATTTCGTCGGAGTTGTCGAGCGTGGGCCGGCTGCCGATGTTGACCATGGCATGGTGTCGTTCGCCATCGATTTCAACCGTCGCGGCATACACTCCGTTGCCGGGCACCAATAGGCGCTCGTCGGCGGGCTTGATGTTGGCGGTGGGAAAGCCCAAAGTGTGGCCTATTCCGCGCCCTTTCACCACTGTGCCGGGGAGTGAATACTCCCTGCCAAGCATGGCGTTTGCCGCTGTTATATTGCATTCGCTCAGACATTTGCGTATTGCCGATGAGCTGGCTTCGGTGGGAGCCTTGCCGATATGGACGATATCTACGCCGAGGGCGGTTGCGGTGTCGGCAACGTGGCCGTCGGTGGTGAAACGGTCAGTGCCGACGTGGTTGTTGTAGCCGATGACGAGAGTTGTGAGGCCAGGGTATGACGCTTTCAGACGGGTGACAAATTCGAGGGCGGACAGCTCTCTGATGCTCTCGGAGAAGTTGATGATATGGACGATGTCGATGCCGAGCGAGCGGATTAACGTCACGCGGCGTTCGACTGTCGAGAGCATTTTCGGAGCGCGCCCGGGGCGGATGATTTCGAGTGGGTGGGGATGGAAAGTGACCGCCAGCGACTGAGTGCCGCGTGCTTGGGCCATTTCGGCTATTTTCGTCAGCAGATATTGGTGGCCGAGATGGATTCCGTCGAATGTCCCGATAGTGGCAATCATTTAGCGAGGGTCAGTAGAGTGATAAATTCTTCCGGCGGTGCGCACAGTAGGGTTTGGAAACCGAGGGCCTCGGCGGCGCTGAGGTTGACTGGCGAATCGTCGATGAAAAGGGTCTCTTGGGGTTTGATGCCGAATTTCTCGGCGGCGTAGATGAAGATGGCCGCGTCAGGCTTGGCCACGTGAGCCTCAAACGAGGTGACGATGCCGTCGAAATAGTCGTCGATTGTCAGCCGTTCCTGCCTGAACTCGTCGGCGATTTTCGAATACCACATGATTGGGTTGGTGTTCGAAAGCAGATAGACGCGGAAACGCTTACGAAGCTCGCGCAGGCTGGCAAGCCGGTGGCACGGGATGCCGATCAGGAATTGGTTGAGGGCATGGTCGATTTGCGCATCGCTGACTTGGCGTGGAATCATCGACTTGACAATTTCTCTGAATTCCTTAGGCGAAATTTGACCGCTTTCGAGGCGCATGAAGTCGCCCACCTGCGCATAGTCGTCGCCCAAAAGCCGACCTGTGTCGGGCATTCCGAGAGCGGCGAAAGCGTCGGCGCACCTCTGCCGGCGGATGTCCATAATGACTCCTCCGAGATCAAAAAGGAGATTCCTTGTCATCGTCGCAACCTGGGCCATTATGCCGCTGCCGATTTAACATCACATCTACTCGAAAACAACACAAAAACTTCTCAAGTTGATTATATGATAATTGATTATATGATAACCGCCTTAATTGGCTTCGCCGAATGGTATCCCGGTCTGTCCCGAATTGTTTTCGGGAGCGGCTTCCTGCTCAGGCGCAGGTGCGGGTTTGGGCGCTGCGGATTGCTTCAGCTCGGAGTTTTTGCGTGTCAGCGTGGGGCTTGACTCGAACGATTCGATTATTTCGTCGTTATCGTAGTTCGACGGGTCGATGACCATGGTGTTGAAGATAGTGGAGTCGCCGTAAATATCTGCGATTTTGGTGTCGACAGTGGCCGCGGCGGTTTCGGGCCGACGAGTCCGGCCGACACCGAATCTGCTGGGACGCGATTCTTGGCTGGGCACCCCATCAACTGAAACATCGAATCCTGAAGCGAGGATTGTGATTTTGACTTTGTCGCCGAGGGAGTCGTCGTAGGCCGTTCCCCAGATGATTTCCACGTCCTTGATATTGCTGGTGAAGTCGCTGAGTTGGCTGATTTCTTTTGCTGTGAGTTCGTTCTCCGTCTTTGAGGAGAAGTAGAGGTTGAAAAGCAGGCGTTTTGAGGAATAGACATCGCATTCTTTCAGCAGGGGCGAGTTGAGGGCATCGGTGATGGCCTTTTCCACGCGGTTGTCGCCTTCGCCATAGCCGTTGGAGATGATTGCGGCGCCTCCCTGCTTGAGGGTTGTCTTCACGTCTTCGAAGTCGAGGTTGATTTTGCCTGTTTTCGTGATGATTTCGGAAATCGACGATGCGGCGATGGTGAGGATGTCGTCGGCTTTTGCGAAAGCGTTGAGGAATGTAAGGTCGGGGTAGATGTCGATAAGCCGTTGGTTGTTGATGATTAGCAAGGCATCGACGTATTTTCCCATTTCTTCGGCGCCCGTCAATCCTTTGCGGATTTTCTTCTCTCCTTCAAAAAGGAAGGGAATGGTCACGATGCCGATGGTGAGGATGCCTTTGTCACGGGCTATTCGGGCAATTACCGGGGCGGCTCCAGTGCCAGTGCCGCCACCCATTCCTGCGGTGATGAAAACCATACGGGTCTCGTCGTTGAATAGGTTCTCAATGTCCTTGGTGCTGTTCTCGGCATCTTCGCGGGCTTTTTCGGGCTGTGCGCCTGCGCCAAGGCCGGATGTGCCAAGCTGTAGGCGTGTGGGCACCGGCGACTTGTCGAGGTCGGCTCTGTCGGTGTTACAAACCACGAAAGTCACTCCCTCGATGTTTTGTTTGTACATGTGGTTGACGGCATTTCCGCCACCTCCGCCGACACCTATCACCTTGATGATGTTGTTCGACTCGTCTTTAGGCATTGTGAAAGTGTCGTCGTTAATCAGTTCTTTAAATTCGTCCATATCGGTTAGTCTTTGTTTGTTTGCTTAGTTTATTGGCTGTGGAGAGGATTATTCGTTGTCGTCTTCGGGCTCGTCATCTTGAGTGGAGAACCTTTCGACTCGTTCCATTAAATTCCGTATGTTTTTGAAAACTCCCCATTTTGGTCCGTGTTGTCTTTCGGTCGTCCTTGCGGGTCCCTGAGGCTCATCTTCGTTGTTTTCGGTTTCCTTTTCGTCAAAATTGATTTCGCCTTGCACGGCGGGCGTTTCTTCCATTGCTGTCGATTCGATGCCGATTTTAGCGGCATCGTAGAGGATGGAAATCACGCCGATTGACGATGAAATGTCGATTGACGGATTCACCACTTTGATTGACGAGTTGAGCAAGCCGAAGCGGAATCTCAGCTGACGTTTGCGGAAATATTCGGTGGTGGCGTCGAGCTTGGCTCCCTGGCCCACGAGCACCAGTCCGGCGGGGATGTCGTTATGAGTGTAGCCGGCGAATTTCAGCTGTGCAACGATGTTGGCGACAATCTCCAAAGAGCGTGCGTTGATGCAGTCGGTCAGGCGCTTGTGGTCGATTGTGGTGGGCGCGCTGTCGGGGTTGATTTTGTATGCTTCCGCTTTTTCCTCGAGTACGTTGAACACGCGTGCTATGTCGCGGGTGATGTTGCGTGAGCCCATCGGAATGGTGCGCAAGTATTGCAAAACGCCTTTCTTGTAGATGGAAACGGCTGTGGTCTGCGACCCGAGATCGACGAGCATACAGCCGATTTGTTTCTCTTCGTCGGTGAGCACCACGTCGGCGATGGCTGTTTGCTGTGCGATGTATTTTGTGATGGTCACCGACTTGGGAATGACGCGCTCAAGGTTGCTGATAAGTTTGTTGGAGCACACAAGTTGGGTCAAGTTGGCCTTGACATAGCTGCCGAATGAGCCGACAGGATTGGCGGTCTCGACGTTGTCAACGACAAACGATTTTGCGAGAACGTCGATGACTTGATCCTGAGGATTTTCGCTGTCAGTGACGCTGTTGCGAATCTCTTCGATAAGTCGGGCAGTGATTTCTTTCTCCTCGAAGTAGTTTTGTTCGATGGTTTTTGGCTGTGCCCTGAATGTTCGCCCATCGACGCCGACATAGACGTGCGCCACGCGGCGATTTTTCAGCCGCTCCTCGATGCGGTTTATCACGTTTGTCACTGCGCCCTCAACGTCCCTGACATTCTGTACGATGCCATAGATGACGCTGTCGTGGATGGGCTCTTCTACCACATTGACTACGCTCAATGACAAGTCGGCTGCGCTGCTGATGGTGGCGACGGCTCCCTTCACGCAGGTGCTGCCTATTTGAATTGCTACTAAATATTTTTGATCCATGATTGGTTAAGTTATTTATTCGTTAAGTTGTTTTGT
>CADBML010000135.1 GCA_902795825.1 uncultured Bacteroidales bacterium | reverse complement strand
TCAGTATGAAGGCGAAGGGCGAACCCCTCTCCACAGCAAAACCTCACGATTAAGCCTGACTGACGTTGCAAAATTACAAATAATTCTTTACATATGGTTTAATTGGCTGAAAATATAAAGCATTTCAACCGGAAAAGCCTATAATAAACAAGGAGCACAAGCTGTTTTAATGGGACTTGGCACCACACTTCCAAAACTTTATGAGAAGTTTGCCGAAGCAAAACGTAAGTACGAAGTTCGTATATTTTATTATTTCAAAGATGAAAAGATAATTAGAGAATATATATAAAAAAGTCGGGTACTCCCTAAGAGCCCCCCGACACTGGCGGTACACGACCTTGCGGTCCTGTCCCTATCCTAATTCTAGGACACTGCAAATTTACAACTATTTTTTCAATTAATAACGTTTAATTGGCTGAAAATATAAAGCATTTCAACCCTAGTTTTTGGAAATTGTTGTGGCAAAAATAGGTATAATGTTTTTGTTGCGCAAAAAAAATGATCGGCAAGAAATCGGTCAAAAAATCAAGAAACGGGAGAAAACAATTCCAAAGATTTGCATAATTCTGAATTGTTTAGTAATTTCGCCCCGACTAAACGATAACTACATTACTAACTGATATAATATTTAAGAAAGATGAAAAAATTAGCAATTTTCGCAGTAATCGCAAGCATGTTCGCAACAGCCGCCACCGCACAGGTGACAATCACCAAGCGCGACAAAGTGCAGCCCGACATGATGATGTTTATCGACATGGCTCTCACAGCAGCCAAAAATGAAAAAGCCGCCGACGGCGTGGCCCTCATTCAATATGGCGCTCCGAAGGCATTTGCCGCAGGCACATCGGCAAAAGAAGCCGCAATCGAAGCCATCGCAAAGACTGGCAAAAAGAAACTCGAAGGATATGTGTTCTTCTGCGTTAACGAGCCTTCGACAGCCGCTTACAACGCCATCTGCCAAGCAGGTGCTGAAGCAGTGTTCTTCGTAAATAGCCGCGACGAAGTGGCAAAAACTTCGCTCGGATACGTTTATGACGACTCGAAGGTCGATGAAATGGTGGCTAAAGTTCCGTTGAACAAAATCGACTTCGACGAAGCCGCGGCTTACATCAAAAAATTCCAGAAATAAGCTGCACGCCATGGCATAAAGCGGCAAGCGCCGCTCGAGTGTCTTTCTAAAGAAATCCTTAAAGAAAAAAACTGGGCTTTCGAGGCTCAGTTTTTTTTGACGGAGGGCTGTCATTATTCTCTGACGAGGATTTTCCGTGCTGTGCCGTCGGAGTAGAGCACGATGTTCACTCCTTCCTCAGGGCTTCGCAGGCGAATGCCTTGCAGATTGTAGCGGGCCAATTCGGTAATGCCGGAGTCGGCCATAGTTGTGCTCACTGACGATTCTCCCGAGAAGAAAAGCACGTTTGGCGACATAAAAGCGTCGGTGGCGATGAACCGCACTGATTCGGGAATAATGACAATGTAACGGCAAATCTTCATCTCGGTGCCGCTCGACGACGCATATCGTCCGCCGGTGGGGGAGTAGATCAAGTTGCTGGGGATGACTTCTGCTCCGGAAGGGATTTCAATGATTGACGTGTAGCCGTAGTATTGGTATTCGTATGGATCGTCGATGGTGGTTTCGGCATAGTGGGCGCGGATGAGGGTTTTGAAGTCGGCGGTATAAAGATTTCCGTCCTTACATTTGAAACCGTCGGGACTCATGAAATATCCCTTATCGGTGATTTGTGTTTGACCCATGGCTGTCAACGAAGCCAACGCCATCGCAGCCATGATTAGCAAAATTTTTCCTTTCATAATCGGTGGTTATAGCGGTTAATGTAATATCAACATTTTTAATGTGGGGTGTTCTGAATCACAAAATTACACCTTTTATTTTCAACCACCAAACTAAAGCCCTTTTTTGTCGGGATTAAGTGGCAGAGCGCGCGACAACTCGCAGTGTCCGCTCTATTTACCGGCGTTGACGATATATAGATGGTCGAGGTCGATGTAACGCTGAGCCATTAGAGTGAGTTTGTCGGAGTCGATTGCGTTTACCGTCTGGAATTGTTGACGGAAATAGTCGTCGGGAGTGCCGCACACTTGCTGTAGCTGATAGTTGTCGGAGATGGTGAAAGGCGACTCGAGGATTGAAGCTAACTGAGAAGTGACGAATTTTCTCATGTTGGCGATTTCGCTTTCGGAGAAGCCGTCGGTGCGGAGCCGCGAAAGCTCATTCCTCACTTCGTCGGCGACACGACCTACGTAAGCGGGGTCGCATTGGGTGCTGACTACAATTTGCCCGCCCTCGCGCATTCCGAACAGTCCGGCGTTTATTCCGTAGGTGTAGCCCTTGTCTTCCCTGATATTCGACGTCAGTCGGCTTCCGAAGAATCCGCCAAGCATGATGACGAGCATCCGCAGTGGGATGTAGTCGGGATGATCGCGTGTGATGGTTGGAATGGTGAACGATAGGGCATTCTGGACGGCGTCGTCCACATCCACTTTTGCCGAAAGCGAACCGTCGGGAACTAATTCCACGATGTTTAGCCCACGTTTAGCCGCAGGGAAATCCAAGCGTTCGAGTGCCTTAATCGCTTTTTCTTCAATCTCGCGGGTGACGCGTCCTGAAAGGTAAACCGTGGGCAGGGATGCGCGAATCACCCGTGAGTAAGCGTTGACAACGTCGTCGCGCGAAATCTGAAGAATTTGGTCGGGGGTAACGGTCACAGCCAAAGGGTGGGAGCTGCCATAGGTGAGGCGAACACGCTCCTGCTCAGCGAGAAAACTCACTTTCCTTTCGTTTAGAGCAGCGGTCTGTGCCATCTGACATCGATAAGTGTCGAACTCTGTCGCGGGGAACGACGGTTCGCTTATGATTTTGATGAGAATGTCGAGCGGTTCGTCGAATTTTGAGTTGAGCGAGAAAAGATTAATGGTGGTGTTATGGCTTTCGACAGTAGTGGTAAGCCAAGCGCCGTTGAAATCAAGCGCTTCGGCAATCTCACGGCCTGATGTCGAGGCGGTCCCTTCCCTTAGGAGAGTCGCCGCCAGATTGAGCGATTTCGGAATATCGGCCGTTTCGGCATTCCCGCTGTCCCAGATGGCGGTGAGGCGTGTCACTTCCTGTTGACCATAGTCGATGATATTGAGCGTCAGGCCGTTTGAAAGCGTGGTTGTCCTCATTGGCGGGAGTGAAAGCGATTCAAATCCGCCCACTTCCGGCGCTATTTTTCGGTCGAGGTTATTGCTCATAATCAAAGGCTGTTGACGTATTGGCGTGCTCGTTCGAGGTCGTCGGGCGTGTCAATGCCAATTGTGGCGTGGCAGCTGACAGCCGTCCGTATTTTATAGCCGTTTTCAAGCCATCGGAGTTGCTCAAGCGATTCGGCTTTTTCCAAATCCGACTGTGGCAGAGCGGTGATTTCGGCGAGGATGTCGGCACGGTAGGCGTACATTCCGATATGGGCATAAAAAGTTGTCGATGCGGGCCAGCGGTCGGTGGCGGCATTGCGTACGTAGGGTATTGGCGAGCGGCTGAAAAGCAGGGCGTTCATGTTCTTATCGACGACAACTTTGGGCGTATTGGGGTTGCTGATGTCGGTAAAGTCGGCCGATGGCGGAAACTGGCGGATGAGGGTGGCGATTTCGACATCGGGCGAAACGAAACACGACATGATTTCGTCAATCTGACGCGGCTCGATGAAAGGCTCGTCGCCCTGGACATTAATGATAATGTCGGCATCGCTCTTCGATTTCATATATGCCTCATGGCAACGGTCGGTGCCGCTGCGGTGATTTGCCGAAGTCATGACGGCTTTGCCACCGAAAGCCTCAACGGCGTTGAATATTCTGTCGTCGTCGGTGGCGACAATCACGTCGTTGACGGCGATTTTGACTCTTTCATAAACGTGTTGAATCATCGGCTTGCCTCCGATGTCGAGGAGCGGTTTGCCGGGTAGCCTCGAGGAGGCGTAACGAGCTGGTATTATTGCTATAAATTTCATTAATGGAATTATATTATGAGTTAACCGGAGCGGCTTCGTCGTGTTTAGTGGCATTGCGTGAAAACCAAGAGGGGAGCAGAATGGCTCCGATGGCCAGATATAGATAGTAGGAGAACAGCCGCCACACGACAGTCACGGCAAGTGCCGCCGATTCAGTGGTGATAATGTCGCCGTAGTAGGTCATGAACAGCCCTTCGCTCAATCCCGACCCGCCTGGCGTAGGGGCGAACATAAGCACGAGCCAAACGGCAAATTGGCGGCAAAGAACGAGGAGGTGGTCGGCAGCTGGGATGAAAATTATCAAAATCGCGTTGACCACGAGGAATCGGGAAATCCACGACACGGCGGTGGCGGCGAATCCCTTAGCCCACCATCCAAATCGTTTGTTGTGAAGGTCTTCGGATGTGGTCATCATGTCGTGACACAGCTTTTCGGCCGAACGACGCCAGCGGCGAATAAAGGGCAGACGGAAGAGATAGTTGATCAGACTTGTCACAATCGACGGCTTCACTACAATTCCCATGAAAAGAACTGCCGTCCAAATAAAAATCACCGCATATACAATCCAAAAAGTGGCCGGCAGCCACTCAAGCCCCGGCTGGCCTATGCAGAGCAGCTCGGAGTAGGGCACTATGGCCACCACAATCGGGCATAACACGACGAAAATCAATTCATCGAAAAACAAAGTGGTCATCATCAAGGTCGTGGATCTGCCCAACGACAAGCCCTCTTTGCTCATGAAATAGAGCGAAAAAGCACTTCCTCCCACGGCTGTGGGCGTGACGGCTGAGGTGAACTCGCAAAGGAGGCACACGCGCAACGACTGCCGCCACGTGAGGTCGGAGTCGGATAGATGGTGGAAACGCCATGTCAATCCGAAGTCACGGCCAATGACCGCCAAAACGGCCAGTACAACACCCCAGGCGGCATAATCAGTAAGAGACATGCGTCGCCACTCTTCGGGGTCGAACTCCCTGAAGAACAGCCACGCTATCACACCGAAACCTATTGCTATCGGCAAAAATATTTGGTAGGCCTTGAATTTCAATGCTCTTAGTTTTGTGTTTGGCTATTTGTTGTAAAGACGTTGATATTCAAGAATCCGTTTGCGCTCTACCCCGACGGAGTTTTTGAACGACGGATATGAATCGACAGAAAATTCCGTCGGCTCGTTAAGATTGCCGGCAATGGGCTGGCCGTCGATTGTTGTGATGGTGAACACTCCGTTGTTGTTGTCGCGGAAAGTGAATTCGCCCTTTAGGCGTATTGATTTGGGCTTGATTTCCGTGCTCTCGTCAAGGTCGAAGCTGAATTGCTCGGTAAATTCAAATCCGTAGCGTCCGGGCTTGTCTTCCGCCCACGGCTCGATTTCCCAGAAACGTCCGAGGTTTTGCCCCGCCATTTCGCTTTCAAACCATCCGTAGCTGACGGCAATGCGCCAATCCTGCGACATTTTCAAGAATGTCAGCGAAATGGAGCCGTCATTGTTGCCGTCGAAGTGGTAGAGGTCGCCGCAAAAGTCCCAAAGCGGAATCTCTTTTTCCTCGCCTTTGTCGTTGACGGCGAAAATCGTGCCGTAACCGGCCCCGTATTCGTTAACGACAGCCCCCGACTTTAGCTTCACTATGTCGGAAAAACCGTAGAGGGGACCTGACGTGATGAAATTGCCGGTAGATATTGCGGAATAGACGGAAAGGATTTCAAGATGTCCGTCGTCGGTAATTATCCCCACGATGGGATTCGTGTCCTGCCCGATGTCGCCGATGAAAACGGATTTTGGGGTGCCAGTGGTGGTTACTTTTTGGGATTGTCGGTCGATTCGGTATTCCGACTCGTCAATGACGCCGAGCGCCATCACACGGCTCTTATCGATGCCGATGCTGACAACTCCGTCGCGGAGCGACACTTGAGTGCCCGATGTCTCGTCGGTGCAGTCGGTGACTATTTCCATGTCGGCTACGTTCGACTCCGACGGCTGTCCTTGTGGGGCGTTTTTGGCATTGGAGGCTTTGCGCCCACAGGAAAAAAACGTTAGGCTGATTGCGGCGAAGGCTGCGATTATTGCTCTTTCTGACATTGTTGTTACTTTTAAAGGAATCTCTATGTTAGTATTATCTACAAAATTACAAAAAACACTCGAAAAAATGTCTAAAGAATGAAAAAATGTAGTCCAAAATCAAAGGTTTTTATTAACTTTGCGTAAAAATAAGTCAACTCTTTATTCCAACATAGAATTAATGAAAAAAAGTGTATTGCAACAAGCGCGCGCAGCTTATCAACCCAAGCTGCCTGTAGCCCTCACCGGCGGCGTAAAAGTTGTTGAAGGTGAGCCTACCCAGTCAGTGGCCGACCAAGAGGCCATTAAAGCCCTTTTCCCCAACACGTATGGGCTTCCGGTGATTAAATTCGAAAAAGACGCCCCTTCGCGTCAGTCAAAGCCCGTCAATGTGGGCGTGATTCTTTCCGGCGGCCAGGCCCCCGGCGGTCACAACGTCATTTCCGGTCTGTTCGACGGCATTAAGAAAATCAACCGCGACAGCCGCCTCTACGGTTTTCTCATGGGCCCTGGCGGTTTCGTCGATCATAAATATGTTGAGCTTACAGCTGAAATAATCGACGATTATCGCAATACCGGCGGTTTCGATATCATAGGTTCGGGTCGCACTAAGCTCGAAGCGGTTGAACAATTCGACAAAGGTCTCAAAATCCTTCGTGAACTCGACATCAAGGCGCTCGTCATCATCGGTGGCGACGATTCCAACACCAACGCCGCTGTCCTTGCCGAGTATTATAAGAAAATTGATGCCGGTGTCCAGGTTATCGGTTGCCCGAAGACTATCGACGGTGACCTCAAGAATGAAGTGATCGAAACCTCGTTCGGCTTCGACACCGCCACAAAAGTCTATTCCGAACTTATCGGTAATATTCAACGCGACTGCAACTCCGCGAAAAAGTATTGGCACTTCATCAAACTTATGGGTCGTTCCGCCAGCCATATAGCCCTCGAATGTGCGCTTCAAACCCAGCCTAACATCTGCATTGTGTCTGAAGAAGTAGAGGCTAATCGCCAGACACTTAACGACATTGTTAACTATATTGCCGACATTGTCGCTGCACGCGCAGCCAAAGGCGACAACTTTGGCACAATCCTTATTCCTGAAGGATTGATTGAGTTCATTCCCGCAATCAAAGCGTTGATAGCCCAACTTAACGACGAACTTTCCGACAGCAAAAAGTCGCAATTCGACGGAATCGCTCTCGCCGACCTCCGCGAGGCCATCGCCAAAAAACTCACGCCCGAAAATGCCGAAGCATATTTGAGCCTTCCTGAGAAAGTCGCTCTCCAACTCAGCCTCGACCGCGATCCCCACGGCAATGTGCAGGTTTCGCTCATCGAAACGGAAAAGCTGCTTAGCGAACTCGTAGGCCGTAGGCTTGCTGAGATGCGCAAAGAGGGCAAATACGTCGGCAAATTCTCGCCGCAACACCACTTCTTCGGTTATGAAGGCCGCTGTGCCGACCCGTCGAACTTCGACGCCGACTATTGCTACGCACTTGGATACAACGCGGCTTGCCTGGTCAACGCCGGCCTGACAGGTTATATGTCGTCGGTGCGCAATCTTACCGCCGCCGCTGTTCAATGGACTGCCGGTGGTATTCCCATCACAATGATGATGAACATGGAAGTGCGTAACGGAGCGAACAAACCGGTCATTCAAAAGGCTTTGGTGAAACTCGACGGTGCGCCTTTCCTCCGTTTTGCCCAAAAGCGCGACGAGTGGGCGATGAACACTTGCTATATGTATCCCGGACCGATTCAATACTTTGGCCCGAGTGACGTGTGCGACCAAACATCGAAAACCCTTGCCCTCGAGCAGGACAATCCTTACACAGTAAAATAAGCTTATATTAATTTCCTCAATTCCAGCTTGCAGGAGCCTGTCGGTAATTCAGCCGGCAGGCTTTCTGCAAACTCAACGACAGATGAAAACGATAGAAGTGGTGGCTGCGGTAATCGTCAGTGACGGGAAAATTCTCGCCACACAGCGCGCCGACGCTGACCAAGCTGGGAAATGGGAGTTTCCTGGAGGAAAAATCGAAGCGGGTGAAACTCTGTCCGATGCTTTGCGGCGCGAAATTCGTGAGGAACTGAATATGGACATAAAAGTGGGGGAGTGCATCACTACTGTTTTCTACGATTATGCCGATTTCTCGTTGGTTATGCATTGCTTCTTTGCGTCGCCGGTTTCGGCTGGTATGGCGCTCAACGAACATCTTTCGGCAAAATGGCTGTCGCCTGAAGAACTGGACTCGGTTGACTGGCTCGATGCCGACCGGCGTTTGCTCCCGCTATTACGATTGTCGTTATCACGCCAAGCCCGTGAGATATGAACCTGAGCATAATTGTCTCCGCTACGGCAAAATAAAAGACATAAGAACATATTTTCAATGCATAATGCACAATGCACAATTGGGCTCCGCCGACAGGGGTGTGAAGACAACACGAACAACTTGCTAACAACTTAAACAACAACTTATTATTTAACACGAATATCCATAAACCATCGATGATGCTCGGCATAGTTTTGAAGTGCAAGTCGCTTGAAAAGCGGTGCACGGTGGCGAAGGCATCAAAACCATTGCCAATTAGTCGCGAATTATTTATAAT
>CADBML010000134.1 GCA_902795825.1 uncultured Bacteroidales bacterium | reverse complement strand
CCGTTCCGTCCGTCCCCGTAGTTGGAGCCTTCGGCTCCAAACCTTTTTCCCCTCCGTTTCCATCGAATTTGGCCTTAATCTCGGAATTACACAGGAATTCTGCTTGCGAGCCAAAAATAATAGAATATTTGTTCTGTTATTTCAACAGAATTTTGTAACTTTGTAAACTTAAAATCACAAGTGCCCACCCCATTACACAAACAACGCTCAAAGATTGAGGTGTGCCTTGTGAAAACAAAATGATAATCAATTATTAATCGACAACAATTTAAAGTAAAGGAATATGGGATTATTTTCATTCACACAAGAATTAGCGATGGACCTTGGCACCGCCAACACCATCATCATACACAATGGCAAAATTGTGGTTGACCAGCCATCTGTTGTTGCCGTTGACAACAAAACCGAAAAATTCATGGCCGTCGGCGACGAAGCCAAAAGCTGGATGGGAGCCGCGCCTTCCGACAAAATCAAAGTGATCCGTCCGCTCCGCGACGGCGTGATTGCCGACTTCAACGCCGCAGAGCTTATGATACGCGCCCTCATCAAAATGGTAAGTTCGAAGAGCCGTTGGTTTTCCCCCTCACTCCGAATTGTGGTTTGCATTCCTTCCGGCTCCACCGAAGTTGAAATCCGCGCCGTCCGCGACTCCGCCGAGCACGCCGGAGGACGCGACGTGTATATGATTTACGAGCCCATGGCCGCAGCGCTTGGAATAGGAATCGATGTCGAAGCGCCCGAAGGCAACATGATTGTCGACATAGGCGGCGGCACGACCGAAATTGCCGTTATTTCGCTTGGCGGAATCGTTTCGAACAAGAGCATCCGCACCGCCGGCGACGACCTCAACAACGACATACTCGAGCACATGCGCCGCGCCCACAACATCCGCGTCGGCGAGCGCACGGCTGAGCTTATCAAAATCAACGTCGGTTCGGCTCTTACCGAGTTGGAGGACGCTCCTGAGGACTACGTTGTCCACGGCCCCAACCAGATGACCGCGCTCCCGATGGAAGTGCCCGTTTCGTATCAGGAAATTGCCCACTGCATCGAGAAGACCATTGCCAAAATCGAGGCTGCCGTATTAAACGCCCTCGAGCAAACCCCGCCGGAGCTTTATGCCGACATCGTCAAAAACGGCATCTACCTCACCGGTGGCGGTGCGCTTCTCCGCGGTCTGGACAAACGCCTAACCGACAAAATCGGCATCACGTTTAAAGTGGCCGATGATCCGCTCCACGCTGTTGCCAAAGGCACAGGCGTAGCCCTGAAGAACGTTTCCAAATTCAGTTTCTTGATTCGTTAATCGGCGGAGGTCCGCCACGGAGGCTGTCAGGTGCGAAATCTTCTGAATTTTCTGCTCAAATACAGCTCTTGGAGTGTTTTTATCATATTGGCAACAATTAGTTTGCTGCTGATTTATAAGAACAACTCCTATCAGCGTTATGTATTTCTGACTTCCGCCAACAGCCTCTCATCGTCGATTTACAAGGCCACTAGTAATGTGACCGGCTACTTCAACTTGCGTGAAATCAACGACGACCTCAACGCGCGCCAGGCCTCACTTGAAACTGAAATCATACTCCTCCGCAAATCGCTCGAAAACGCCAAAGAGCTTCTGGGCAACGACTCGGTAAAGATAAAGCCACTGGCAAATTTTCAGTTTATTACCGCCCACGTCATCAACAACAGCATCCACCGCGACGACAACTATATCACGATTGAAAAGGGCGAATCCGACGGCGTAAAACCTCAAATGGGCGTAATCGACCAAAACGGTATCGTCGGAATCGTCGATGTCGTGAGCAGCCATGCGGCACGGGTCATCTCAATGCTCAACAGCAACTTCAAGTTGTCGTGCAAAGTAAAAAACACAAGCCACTTCGGAGCACTTGTCTGGGACGGCAAATCGACCGAATATGCCGTACTAACAGAGATGCCAAGCCATGTCATGTTCCATCGTGGCGACACCGTAGTCACAAGCGGCTATTCGGCGGTGTTTCCTCCCGACATTCCTGTGGGCATCATAGAGACAGGCTACGTCGATGCCGACGGCAATTTCAGCTCACTCAACGTCCGCATTTTCACTGACTTCACGACCTTATCGACCGTCAAAGTAATAAGTAGCCCGTTGAGCGAAGAGATTAACAAACTCGAAAACCCTAATGCCGAAAAGGACAAATGAGCAAAACGGTTGTTAATATTATAATCACTTTTGTCGTCATTCTTCTTTTGCAGGTGACGATATTCAGCCGTATATGTCTGTTCGACTACGCCGTCCCATTCATATTCATCTACGCCTTGATGCGCCTCCCGATGTCGTTAGCGCCAAGCCTTGTGATGATTATCGGTTTTTTTTCGGGTATGTTCGTCGATATCTTCGCCGACACTCCCGGGATGAATGCACTCGCATCGACTGTGCTTTGCGCATTGCGCCGACCGGTCATGAAGCTATTCTCCAACCGCGACGACGACATTGACGCGGCCATGCCTTCAGCCAAAAGCAATGGGGCTTTCACTTACTCAAAATATTCTCTGACGCTGACCATCGCATACTGTCTGGTGATTTTCTTCGTCGAAGCGTCTTCGTTCGCCCAAATTCACACCACCCTTTTGCGCGTATTTTTCAGCACCCTGCTGTCGTTCGCCCTTATTATGGGCATAGACAGCATCACATCCAACCGTAATAACGACAAAAAAACAAACACACTCTAACCAACCATTTATTAACACTATGAGAAAAGACTACATTTTAGAAAAGCGCAAGTATGTGATTATCGCCTTGCTGCTAATCGTTGCCGGCATTTATCTTGTCAGGCTTTTCAACTTACAGGTGTTAGACAACAAATACAAAGATGTTGCCGACTCAAACGCCTATTTGAAAAAGGCCATCTATCCCTCCCGAGGCCACATCCTCGACCGAAACGACAGCCTCATCGTTTACAACAAGCCCACTTACGACATCATGCTCGTGCCCCGCGATGTGCAGGAGTTTGACACCGCCGACTTCTGCAACGCCCTCAACATCACACGCGACGACCTCATAAAGCGATTTGAGGACATGCGCGACAAAAAAAACAACCCAAACTATTCGGCCTACACACCTCAAAAGCTATTCACCCATCTGCCGCCCGAAGAATATGGCCGTCTGCAGGAAAAACTCCACCGTTTTCCCGGATTCTACATTCAAAAACGCAATATCCGGCAATATGCCTGCAATGCAGGAGCCAACGTGCTAGGCAACATCCGCGAAGTTTCGCAGAAAGACATAGAGCGCGACCCATATTATTCGCCGGGCGACTACTGTGGCGACCTTGGGATTGAACGGAGCTACGAAGAGGTGCTTCGAGGCGAAAAAGGGCTCGAAATACTCATACGCGACGCTCACGGCAAAATACAGGGCAAATACGACAACGGGGCGCACGACCTCAGTCCCGTCCCTGGAAAGAATCTCAAGCTCAGCATTGACATCAACCTTCAGGCATACGGAGAAAAACTGATGGCAGGGAAAGTGGGCGCAATTGTGGCCATTGAGCCTGAAACGGGAGAGATTTTGGCTCTCGTTTCATCGCCGAATTACGACCCCAACCTTCTCGTCGGTCGCGACCGAGGGAAAAACTATTCCCAACTTGTAAAAGCCCCACACAAACCGCTTTTCGACCGTTCGATTATGGGCGCATATCCCCCCGGCTCAACATTCAAGCCATCTCAGGGACTGATTTTGCGTCAAGAGGGAATCGTCAGTCTCTCGACCGCTTTCCCATGCCATAGAGGGTTTATCTCCGGCGGACTTCGCGTCGGTTGCCACCGCCATGAAAGCCCAATTACCCTCAAACCAGCGCTACGCACGTCGTGCAACGCATATTTCTGCTGGGGCTTGAAAAATATGCTCGATAACAACAAGAAGAGATATGGCACTATCGACAACGCTTTCGAAACGTGGAAGAAGCACATCGTCTCGTTAGGATACGGCTACAAACTCGGTGTTGACCTGCCGGGGGAAAACCGAGGTTTTATCCCCAACGCGAAGTTCTACAACAAAGTGTATAACAACCACTGGAGCGCCAACACCATTATATCCATTTCAATCGGCCAGGGCGAAGTCACCGCCACCCCGCTTCAGATTGCCAATCTGTCGGCAACAATCGCTAACCGCGGATGGTTCATCACCCCTCATGTGGTGAAAGAAATCCAAGGCGACACCATTCGCAAAGAATACCGCGAGAAGCGAATTCCAAAGATAAAACGACAGTATTTCGAAGAGGTGGCTGAAGGCATGAGGATGGCCGTTACGGGCGGAACATGCAAAAGAGCCCAGTTCCGCGGCGTGGAGGTGTGCGGAAAAACCGGCACGGCTGAGAACCCTCATGGTCGCGACCACTCCGCATTTATCGGCTTCGCGCCCTACCACGAACCAAAAATCGCTGTCTGCGCCTACATCGAAAACGCCGGCTTCGGCGCAACCTACGGTGTGCCCATTGGCAGCCTTATGATGGAAAAATATCTCTTTGGCTCCATTTCCCCCGAACGCAAAGGAATGGAGGCCTCAATGTTTAACGCCCGAACAGCTCGCTGACAAATGGATTCTTCACGCGGTAATCAATCATTGTTCCAAAACATCGACTGGCTGACGGTGATATTGTATCTCGTGCTTGTTGTCACGGGCGTGTTCTGCATATATGCGGCAAGTTACGATTTCGACGACGCAAGTATTTTCGATTTCAATGAGTTTTCAGGAAAACAGCTGACATGGATCGGGTTGGCATTCGTAATCGGACTCGTGATTCTTCTCATCGACTGGCGCGTCTATGAAACCTACGCCTACCCTATTTACATCCTATTAGTAATCATACTTTTCCTTACTATATTCATAGGCACGCCCATCAAAGGATCGAGGTCGTGGATTGCTATCGGCTCAACCATACGCCTGCAACCTGCCGAATTTGCCAAATTCGCCACAGCCCTCGCTTTGGCGAAACTGTTCAACTCCTACAACTTTGTCCTCAACCAAAAAGCGTCGAACTACTATCGGGCGTTGCTCATCATTTTCCTCCCTGTGCTTCTAATCATAGCGCAGCGCGAGACCGGTTCGGCCCTCGTATATTTCTCGCTGTTCTTGGTTCTCTACCGCGAGGGCATGAGCGGAATTGTGTTGCTTGCCGCCCTATTTGCTGTCACATTCTTCGTTGTGGCCGTAAAATTCACCGACACTCTGCTTCTCGGCATCCCCATGGGCGAAGCCGCGGTGTTGATAATGATCATGATGCTTATCGTGGGGATGGTGGCTATTTACGCAAAGAACGCCCTCGTCGCACGAAACATATTCCTCGGCTTTGTCGGCTCCGGAATTATCGTGGCGGCATTTGCATTTTTCGGCCTTGTGCTAAACGGATATGTCTATTTCCTTGTGATGATAACAGCCGCACTCGTGTATTGTTTCATCACGATGTGGCAGGTGAAAACTCGCCAAGTGACGTTTATTATCTCTGCGACAGTCGTTTCTGTGGTGTTTCTTTTCCTTGTAAATTTCGGATTCAACTCCGTGCTTGAGCCTCACCAACAGCTGAGAATAAAGGTTGTGTTGGGTATTGAAGACGACTTGCGCGGTGCGGGCTATAACGTCAACCAATCGAAAATCGCAATCGGTTCGGGCGGCCTATATGGGAAAGGATTCCTTAACGGCACGCAGACAAAGCTGAAATATGTTCCCGAACAGCACACCGACTTCATTTTCTGCACAATCGGAGAAGAACGTGGCTTTATCGGAACCGCCGCCGTCATAGCCGCATTCCTCTTTCTCATTCTCCGCATAATCCGCATCGCCGAAAGGCAGCCCCGCGCTTTCGGCAGAGTTTACGCCTATTGCGTAGCGTCATATCTCATTTTCCATTTTGCCGTCAACATAGGAATGGTAATCGGGCTTTGCCCTGTCATCGGCATTCCGCTTCCGTTCTTCAGTTATGGCGGCTCTTCTTTGTGGGGTTTCACAATTCTCCTATTCGTGTTATTACGCATCGACGCCGGGCGTCGCGACAATCCCGCCTATTGATTCCCGATTATTAACAACACCTTCATACAATCATGAACAGCAACATTCGAATATTAGTCACCGGATGCAACGGCCAGTTGGGTCGAGAACTCAAAATCCACTTCTCTGAAGCCTTACCCAACCTTAATGTTATTTATACCGATGTCGATACGCTCGACATCACCGACCGCGATGCCATTGAACGTGTGGTGCTTGACAACGACATCACCCACATAATCAATTGCGCCGCCTACACTAACGTGGATCTCGCCGAAGAGGAAAAAGCCCTTTCCTCCGCGGTCAATAGCATAGCCGTGAGCAACATAGCCCTTGCGGCATCGTCAAACGACGCCAAAATACTTCACATTTCCACCGACTACGTCTTCGACGGCACTGCTCACCTCCCTTACAACGAAGCCGACAAAGTCAACCCCAAAAACCAATACGGCGTGACTAAGCGCCTTGGCGAAACCATGCTCATCGGACACAGCCCCGACTGCATAATAATACGTACATCGTGGCTCTACTCCCCATTTGGCAAAAACTTCGTTAAGACTATGTTACGGTTGGCAGCCACAAAACCCGAAGTGAACGTAGTCAGCGACCAGATTGGCACGCCCACCTACGCCGCCGACCTCGCCGTGGTCATCGCCAAATTCATCACCGCCCGACAATGGGCTTCGGGAATCTACCACTTCTCCAACGAAGGTGTTTGCTCTTGGTACGATTTCGCAAAAGCCATTTACAGAATCGCCGGAATCCACACGAAAGTCAACCCCATTCCCACACGCGACTACCCCACTGCTTCCGCTCGTCCGGCCTACAGCGTGCTCGACAAGTCGAAAATCAAGGCCACTCTCGGCATTACGATTCCTCATTGGGAGGAAAGCCTTGCTGATTGCATTGACCGTCTAAAACAAATGTCATGAGCCGTATCGACGAAGAGATAGCACGGAGGCGCACGTTTGCCATCATTTCCCACCCCGATGCGGGAAAAACCACCCTCACCGAAAAGCTGCTCCTTTTCGGCGGCGCAATACATGTGGCCGGCGCGGTGAAATCAAACAAGATACGCAAAACCGCCACTTCCGACTGGATGGACATTGAAAAACAGCGCGGAATCTCTGTGGCCACTTCAGTGATGGGGTTCGACTACGAAGGATATAAAATCAACATTCTCGACACCCCGGGTCACCAAGACTTCGCCGAAGACACCTACCGCACGCTGACCGCCGTCGATTCTGTAATTATTGTTGTCGATGTGGCCAAAGGCGTCGAACAGCAAACGCGCCGTCTGATGGAAGTGTGCCGGATGAGAAACACTCCGGTGATTATCTTCGTCAACAAACTCGATCGCGAAGGTCGCGACCCGTTCGACATTCTCGACGAACTCGAGTCGGAGCTGAAAATTGCCGTGAGGCCTCTCAGTTGGCCAATTAGCATGGGGCAATCATTCAAAGGTGTGTATAATATTTTCCAAAATTCACTCGACCTGTTCACTCCCGACAAGCAAAAAGTGACCGAGCGAATTGAAATTTCAGGCGCCGACGACCCTCAAATCGACGACTACGTCGGCGAAAAAAACGCTTCCAAACTCCGCGAGGATCTTGAACTTATCGAAGGTGTATATCCCGAATTCGAAGTGGATGACTATCTCAGTGGGCAACTCGCACCCGTTTTCTTCGGCTCGGCGCTCAACACATTCGGAGTCAAAGAACTGCTCGACTGTTTCATAAAAATAGCTCCTGCGCCGAAGCCCATCTTGGCTGAAGAACGTGAGGTGAGACCTTCTGAAGACGCTTTCTCGGGTTTCGTGTTCAAAATACACGCGAATATGGACCCGAACCACCGCAGTTGCATCGCGTTTGTCAAAATCTGTTCCGGCACATTCATTCGGAATGCCAATTACCTGCATGTTCGTTCAGGAAAATACCTTCGCTTTTCCGCTCCCACTGCATTCATGGCTCAAAAGAAAAGCATCGTCGATGAAGCGTTCCCCGGCGACATTGTCGGCATACCCGACACCGGCAACTTCAAAATTGGCGACACCCTCACCGAAGGCGAAGTCATCCATTTCAAAGGCCTGCCGTCATTCTCCCCCGAAATGTTCAAATATATCGAGAACTCCGACCCAATGAAAGCAAAACAACTCAACAAGGGCATCGACCAATTGATGGACGAAGGTGTGGCTCAATTATTCGTCAATCAGTTCAACGGCAGAAAAATCATCGGCACCGTCGGACAACTTCAGTTCGAGGTAATCCAATATCGACTACTTCACGAATACAACGCTCAATGCCGTTGGGAACCAATTTCACTCTACAAGGCATGCTGGATTGAGAGCGACGACAACGATGCCCTTGACGCCTTCAAGCGCAGAAAGCACCAATTTATGGCGCTCGACCGCGAAGGTCGCGATGTTTTTCTTGCCGACTCCGGATATGTCCTGCAAATGGCCCAAAACGATTTCCCTAAAATCCGATTCCACTTTACCTCAGAATTTTAACGTCATCTTTGATTGATTATGAATACCGACTTTTTTAGAATAGCGGCTGTTTCACCCGCTGTGAATGTTGCGGATTGTGATTTCAACGCCGAAAAAATAATCGATGTTTGCCACCGTCTACACAAAAAAGGCGTCCAACTCGCAGTCTTTCCTGAAATGTCGGTCACAGCATACTCTTGCGCTGACCTGTTTCATTCTTCCACTCTCCTTGTCGCCGCCGAACGCGCTCTGATGAAAATTGCCCAGATGTCGCTATCGGCACCCGGGATGATTATTATCGTGGGAGCTCCGCTGAGGACTTCCGCAGGCGTGGCAAACTGCGGCGTGGTAATCGCCAATGGAGAAATACTTCTGGCCGTTCCCAAATCCTACGTTCCCAACTACAATGAGTTCTACGAATGTAGGTGGTGGACCAACGACGACAATATTGAGTCGGCGATAAGCATTCAAGGGAAAAGCGTTCCTATAAGTGCGAATCAACTCATAAAAGCCGGCGATGTGAAAATCGGAATCGAGATTTGTGAGGATTTATGGGCTCCGTTACCGCCATCGACAAACATGGCAATGGTTGGTGCTCAAATCATTGTCAATCTCTCGGCCTCAAACGACCTTATAGGCAAATACGAATATCTGACTTCGCTCATCCGCCAACAGTCATCGCGCTGTCTGTCGGCCTACGTCTATGCAAGCGCCGGCTACGGAGAATCCACAACCGACCTCGTTTTTGACGGAAAAACCATCATCGCCGAAAACGGCAAAATCCTCGCCGCTAACAACAGGTTCAATATGGACGAGAATGTGGTTATCGCCGATGTTGACATCGACATCATCAACCACGACAGAAGGCGAAACACCACATTCCGTCAATGTGCCACACGATGGATGCCAATAATGACTGAGCTGCCTGTCAACGTCAATCCTCACGACGGCGAACTCCTTCGCACTGTCGATCCTCATCCATTCGTCCCTTCCGATTCAAGCCGACTCGATGAGCGTTGCCGCGAAATCATCTCATTACAATCGCTCGGCCTATGCCGACGACTTCAAGCGGCACACTCTAATAAAGCCGTCGTCGGAATCTCAGGCGGTCTCGACTCCACCCTTGCACTCATTGTCGCCGCCGACGCCTTCGACCGGCTTAACCGCGACCGCTCCGACATTATCGGAGTGACAATGCCTGGATTCGGCACAACCGACCGCACTTACAACAATGCTCTGGTTCTTATGAAGTCGCTCGGCATAACGATGCGTGAAATTTCTGTGGTGTCAGCCGTAAAACAGCATTTCTCCGATATAGGCCACAACCCGGATGTGCATGATGTCACTTACGAAAATGCACAAGCCCGCTACCGCACCATGCTCCTCATGGACATTGCTAACAAAGAAAACGGCATCGTAATCGGCACTGGCGACCTCAGTGAACTTGCCCTCGGATGGGCCACTTACAACGGCGACCACATGTCGATGTATGGCGTAAACGCCGGCGTTCCCAAAACGCTTGTTCGCCATCTTGTCGGTTGGTATGCCTCACAAACCGACAATGCCGACACAGCGGCAGCATTGCGCGACGTGCTTGACACTCCCATATCGCCGGAGCTTTTGCCTGCCGACTCCGAAGGAAACATTGCGCAACTCACCGAGGATTTAGTAGGTCCTTACGAGTTACACGACTTCTTCCTTTACCATTTCGTGCGCTATGGTGAATCGCCGAAAAAGATTTTCCGACTCGCTTGCATCGCTTTCGAAGGGGTTTACTCAGCCGACACAATCCGTCAATGGTTGCGTAAATTCTTCAGCCGTTTCTTCTCGCAGCAATTTAAGCGCTCTTGTCTGCCCGACGGTCCGAAAGTGGGCTCGGTTTGCCTCTCTCCTCGGGGCGACTGGCGAATGCCTTCCGACGCCACAGCCGCACTTTGGCTGGCTGAAATCGACACCCTTTAACCACAACACTACACTATCCCTTAGCCAATTATGGAAGTAGTTTACGAGGACAACCATATAATAATCGTCAACAAAGCTCCTGGCGAAATAGTACAGGGCGACAAGACGGGCACCGTGCCTCTTCTTGACATCGTCAAGGAATGGATTAAAGTCAAGTATGCCAAACCTGGGAATGTGTTTCTCGGTCTTGTTCACCGCATCGATCGTCCTGTCGGCGGTTTAGTGGTTTTCGCCAAGACGAGCAAGGCATTGTCGCGCATGAACAATCTTTTCCGACAGGGCAAAGTCAGGAAAACGTATCTTGCCATTGTCCACAATCGTCCGCCAAGCGACGAAGAACGAATCGAATGTCACCTTCGGTCAATTGAGAAAATCAACAAGACATTCGTTGTCGAACCCGACAAGGAGGGAGCACAATACGCCGCTTTATCCTATAAGCTTGTGGCCTCTTCCGACAACTACTTTCTTCTTCAAATAAATCTAGAGACAGGTCGTAAACATCAAATCCGTGCGATGCTCAGCAACATCGGCTGTCCAATTCACGGCGACATCAAATATGGCGACCGCCGCACCAATACCGACGGAAGCATCGATCTTCTCGCATATCGTATCCAATTTGAGCACCCCGTATCCCATAACATAATCGACATCACAGCCCCATGTCCCGACAAGAGGCTGTGGCACGCTCTTTTCGATAATTTTAACAAAACATCATAACATCATGAACAAACTCATAACAACAATCGCTTGTCTGGCAATGCTTGCCGCGACATCTTGCACATCGGCCAAATACCATGCTTTCTACGATGCCCGTGAAGCTTCGCAGATGCTCCGCCTCCCCTCCGACACCACCATTTACTACGCTCACTATCACAAACGATACGCTCAATTCCAAAATGAGCCCGCCATCACCCCCGACGACATCGTATTCCTCGGCAACAGCCTCACCGAAAATGCCGGCGATTGGGGCAAACGGCTCGGTTGGTCGGGAACCGTCAACCGCGGAATCATTGGCGATGAAGTTAATGGAATCTTCGACAGGCTCCACCAGATTCTTCCGGGACATCCGAAGGAAATTTTCCTCCTTTGCGGTGTGAACGACATTTCCCACCACCTTTCTTCAGAAGAAATCGCTTCGAGGATGGAACGGGTCATTGACCGAATACAAGCCGAGTCGCCTCAAACGAAGCTTTATCTCGAATCTTGCATCCCCATCAACGAATCTTTCGGTCGTTACAAAAACATTATCGGCAAAACCGACCAAGTGCTTGAACTTAACAATCTCTACCGCCAAATAGCGAAACGCAAAGGAATTCCTTTTATAAACATTTTCCCGCTTTTCGTTGAGCCAGGGACAAACATCCTCCGCGCCGATCTTACCCGCGACGGACTCCACCTGACCGACGAAGGCTACGGAATATGGATAAAGGCTCTTCATGAATACCTCAAACGTTAACATCTTTTGTCTCCTACTGTCGAAATATTTTCCCTTGACAATGGATTGAGGGTTGTGTGCCGGAAGTCGGCGGCGGATGTCGATTATTGCGGTGTCGTGGTCAATGCCGGTTCACGAGATGAATCGCCTTCCACTTTCGGGCTCGCCCATTTCGTGGAACATACCATTTTTAAAGGCACTCTCAGGCGACGTTCTTGCCACATTATAAACCGAATGGAAGCGGTGGGCGGAGAGCTTAATGCCTACACCACCAAAGAAGAGACTGTCATCTACTCGATTTTCCCTCATGGACATCTTGGCCGTGCCGCCCAACTTATCGCCGACCTCCTTATCAATTCACAATTCCCTACAGCCGAAATCGAACGAGAACGCGAAGTGGTGGCCTCGGAAATAGACTCCTACCTCGACGCTCCTGCTGATGCCATCTACGACGACTTCGACGACATTATTTTCGCCGGAACACCATTGGGGCACAACATCCTCGGGCCAATTGAAAACGTCAATGCTTTCACTTCGGAATCATGCCGCAGTTTCGTTAACTCATTCTACAAACCTGAAAACATTGTGTTTTTCTACTATGGCAACTCCCGCCCGAAAGACGTGGCACGGATTGTCGAACGTCATTTTTCCGTCATGAAGAGCGCATCGCAAAGCGTCGTCCGTCAGCAAATCGTCATTAATAGAGGCTCAATTATCAATAGCGTCCGCAACATCGACTCTCATCAGGCCCATACAATTCTCGGCGCAATCATTCCCGGGATGCACGACAGCATGCGTCATGCGGTCTCTCTGATGGTGAACATTCTTGGCGGACCAGGGATGAACTCGAAACTCAATGTCGCTCTTCGCGAAAACAGAGGCCTTGTTTACACGGTCGAAGCGTCGTCGGTTTTGTTCTCCGACGTTGGGATGACAACAATCTATTATGGGTGTGACCACGCCGACGTTAATCGTTGTCGCAGGCTCATCAACAACCAAATACGCCGTCTGATCGACACTCCCTTGACACAACGGCAACTCGACAACGCAAGGCGGCAATATCTCGGACAACTCACCGTCGCTTCAGACAACGCCGCTGAGCTCGCAATTTCCACTGGACGCTCGTTGCTCAATTATGGCAAAGTGGCTTCGCCTGAAGAAATTATCGGTTGTTATAACGCAATAACTCCTGCCGACATCCAGCAGGCGGCGAGTCTATTGAATCCCGATTCCCTTTCGTCGCTCTCTTTTATTTGATTGCGACGCCTGTGTGGACAACAATTTCTCACAAAAAGGCTATACCCCCACTCTACTCTTCCGGCTCAGCGGCCATCGGAACCACTTCTTCACCGTAAGAGTAGGACCTCACTTTCTTAACATCACCGTGACGGGCCAGAAACGACCGATTGAGGAAACTTTCTATCTCCATAAGTGTCGCATGGCGGACTGGCGGACGTAGCTGACATTCCCAAACAGTCAACACCGACCAACCCATTTCTCTGAGTTTAGCCTTGTTTTGTTCATCGCGTTCACGGTTACGGGCAATCTTTTTTTCCCAAAACTCCACATTCGTCTTCGGTAGCCGTAGATGTGACTCATGTCCGTGCCAGAAACATCCATGAACAAATATAGCTGCTCCATAACGGCGAAGCACTATGTCGGGCGTACCAGGCAGACGACGGCAATTCTTCCTATAGCGATAACCGCGCGACCACAACCATCGACGCACAATAAGCTCAGGCTTAGTGTCGGCCGAGCGTATGCGCGACATACACTTCGAGCGCTGTTGACTCGTCAATTTGTCCATGATTATCGCCTATATAGCCGTGCGGCTTTGATGGTGTTGCGCATAAGCGAAACAATAGTCATCGGTCCGACGCCTCCCGGCACAGGACTGATATATGAGCATTTTGGCGCGACATTAACAAAATCCACATCGCCTGCCAGTCGATATCCGCGTGCCGACGAAGAATCATCGACACGTGTAATCCCCACGTCGATGACCACAGCGCCATCTTTAACCATATCAGCTTTGACAAACCCTGGCTGACCAATCGCTGCAATTATTATATCGGCATTACGACAGTAGCGGGCCACATCGTGGGTCAAGCTGTGACAAACAGTGACTGTCGCATTGCCGGGGAAAGCCTTCTGCATCATCAGCTCCGCCATAGGTCGGCCAACTATATTGCTTCGCCCGATAACCACGCAATTCGCCCCCTCGGTGTGAATATTGTAACGCCGGAATAGCTCGAGTATTCCTGAGGGAGTGGCGGCATATAGGCCTGGCAAACCGAGAGCCATGCGCCCGACGTTGACAGGCGTGAAGCCATCGACATCCTTTTGAGGATTTATTGCTTCTATCACCTTTTGCTCGTCGATATGCTCTGGCAGAGGTAGCTGGACTATGAACCCATCGACCGACGTGTCAGCATTAAGTTGACTGATTTTCGCGAGCAAATCTGACTCGCTTGTATCGGCCGGCAGTCGTTCTACTGTCGATTTAAAACCGCATCGAAGGCAAGCCTTTACCTTATTCCCGACATAAGTGACACTGGCAGGATTGTCACCGACCAAAACAGCCACAAGGTGAGGCGGTCGCTCCCCCTGCGATGTCATGCGCATCACTTCCTGCGATATTTCCCGCATGATAGTGTCGGCTGTCTGCTTCCCGTCGATGATAGTCATTTCTGGAGGGGATTTCTATTAATTGCCTTTCAGGAAATTCAGAGATGATATTTGGAAGATACTTGGCGGGAAAGAGGGAGCAATGCGGGCATTGTGACCGAATGACCGCCAAGCAGCGACAAATATAATCCT